>CANJEU010000141.1 GCA_947473445.1 Fidelibacterota bacterium
CGCCGCTTCGGTGACACTGGGAAGCCACGGCCGCAGACGCGCCGGTGTGGGCGACAGCTTCTGGCAGTTCCGCCCCTACTCCAAAGACGATGCGCCCCAATCCATCGACTGGCGGCAGACGGCGAAGTTCGACCATGTGTTCGTGCGCGAGCGCGAGTGGGTCGCGGCGCAAACCGCGGGTCTGTGGTGCGATACGACGGCCTCCATGCGCTATCGCTCGTCCCCGAAGTTGCCGACCAAAGCCGAACGCGCCGCGGTGATGATGCTCGCGCTCGCCGAACTTCTCGTCGACGGCGGCGAACGCATCATCGTGCTCGGCAACGACGGCCGGCCGCAGCGCACGGCGACGGCGGGCCGTCTTGCCATCGCGCATCTGGCCGACGCGATGACGGCGGATTTGACGGTGCGCACGCCCGCCGATGACGCGCCCGAAATGCCATCGTTCTCCGGCGCGCTGCCGCGCCATTCCACGGCGATCCTGTTCAGCGACTTCCTGGCCCCGATCAACGTGATTGCCGAATCGCTGCGCAGCTTGATGCGCACCGGCGTGAAGGGCCATCTGATCCAGGTGCTCGATCCGGCCGAAGAAACGCTGCCGTTTTCCGGACGCGTGCGCTTCGTGGGCCTCGAGCGCGAGGGCGCGATGGTGATCGACCGCACCGAGGATGCCCGCGCGCAGTATATGGAGCGGCTCAGCGCCCATCGCGCCGCCTTGAAAGCGCTGGCCGCATCATCGGGCTGGAGCTTTGGCCTTCACCACACCGATCATTCGCCGCAGCTCGCCATGGCGGCGCTGCATAACGCCATCACCAGCTTCAGGCGATAGGCGCAATGCTGAACCTCGGTCTCATTTCATTCGCCGCGCCTTGGGTGCTTGCCGCCGCCGCCGCCTTGCCGCTGGTGTGGCTGCTGCTGCGCCTGACGCCTCCGGCGGTGAAGCAGATCGATTTTCCCGCGATCCGCCTTTTGTTCGACCTCGACCCGACGCAGCGCACGACAGCCCATACACCGCCGTGGCTTCTCATCCTGCGCATCGCCATCCTCGCCCTTGTGATCCTCGGCCTTGCCGATCCGGTGATCAATTTCCGAAAGGGCGACGAAAATCAGGGACCGCTGGTTGTCGTGGTCGATAACGGGTGGGCGTCGGCCGCCACATGGCCCGCGCGCGAACGTGCCTTGAGCGAAGTGCTCGACGGCGCGCAGCGCCGCCAGCAGCCTGTTGTTCTTCTTGCAACCGCGCCGCCGGCCACCGAAGGCGCAGCGCCCAAGCTGCAGCCCGCCGCGGACGCGGCGCGCACGCAGCCCGTCGCGCCGCAGCCGTGGCCCACCGACCGCGCCACCGCCTTGAAGCATCTTCAAGCACTGCAACTCCGCGGCCCGGCCTCGAGCGTCTGGATCAGCGACGGCGTCGACACAGCCGGCGCCGATGAACTCGCCAGCGCGCTCGCCACGCTCGGCCCGCTCAGCGTGATTGAAGGCGACGCAAGCCAGGCGCCCCTCGTGCAATATCCACCCGAGCGCAGCACATCCGGCGGCGACAGCATCGCAAGCAATGTGAATTTGAAGCTCGCGCGCGTCGCAAGCGCCACCACACCGCAAAGCGGCGCCATGGTGCGCGCGCTGGACGCCGACGGTCAGGTGCTGGGGCGCACGCCCATCACCTTCGCGCCCGGACAGACCGAAGCCACGGCGGTGATGGCCTTACCGGCTGAACTCACCAACCGCGTCGCGCGCTTTGATGTGGAAGGCGTTGCCGCGGCGTCCACCACGGTGCTTGCCGATGATCAATGGCAGCGCCGCCCGGTGGGGATCGCGAGCGCCTCCATCGACGGCATCACGGCGCCGTTGTTGGAAGATGCCTACTATATTCAAGAAGCCCTCGCGCCCTTCGCCGAGGTGCGTTCAGGCACGCTCGACCAGCTTCTGCAGCGGCCGCTTGCGGTGATGATCATGGCCGGCGGCGGACGCATCCTCGACGCGGAAGTCACCCGTTTGACGTCCTGGATCGAAAACGGCGGACTGCTGGTGCGTTTTGCAGGCCCCCGCCTCGATGGCAACGTCGACCCGCTGCTGCCGGTGAGTTTGCGCAGCGGCGGCCGCACCCTTGGCGGCGCGATGTCGTGGAGCACCCCTGCGACCCTTGCGCCGTTCCCTGAAAACTCGCCCTTCCGCGGCATTCCGATTCCGCCCGATGTCACCGTGACTTCACAGGTGCTTGCCGAACCTTCGTCCGATCTCGCCGCCAAGACCTGGGTGCGCCTGCGCGATGGCACGCCGCTGGTGACCGCCGAGCGTCACGGCCAGGGTGCTGTGGTTCTGTTCCATGTCACAGCGACGCCCGAGTGGTCGAAACTTCCGCTCTCGGGCCTCTTCGTCGACATGCTGCGCCGGCTGGTGGATATCAGCCAGGGCGTCGCCGGCGGTCCGACCGAAGACATCGGCACGGCGGTGCTCGCGCCTTACTCCTTGATCGATGCCATGGGCCGGCTTGCGACACCCGGCCCGATGGTGCGCCCGATTCCGGCCCGCGACTTGGCCGAGGCCGTGCCCAGCGCAAAAACGCCGCCGGGTCTTTATGGCCGCGCCGGCGCGACACGCGCGCTCAATCTCGCGCCGTCACTTACCGATCTCGCGCCCATTGCCTTCCCTCTGTCCGCCGCGCGCACGAGTTTCACCGGCGTTGCCAGCGAACGGGCCATGAAGCCGTGGCTGCTGACTCTCGCGCTGATCTTGCTGCTGGCCGACCTTGTGATCAGCTTCGCCCTGCGCCGGTTGATCCCCGAGCGCGTGCCGTTCGCGCGCGCGGGCGCCGCCCTCCTGATTGCCGCCATCGTGCTTGGCGCCGGCGGCGCCTTTGCGCAAACCGCGCCGTCGCGCGAGATCGAGCCCGTCATCCGCTCGTCCATTCTAGAAACGCGTCTGGCCTATATCGCCACCGGCAACGCGGACATTGACCGCATTGCGCAGTCGGGGCTCGACAATCTGACCAGCCTGCTGGGAACAAGGACCGCGGCCGAACTCGCCCTGCCGCTGCGCATCGACCTCAATGCGACCACGCTTTCGGCCGACGCGCTGACGCCGTTCCCGATGCTGTACTGGCGCATCACGCCAGGAACGAGCGTGCCGCCGGCCAAGAGCATGGCCGCGCTGAACGACTATCTAAAGCGCGGCGGCCTGCTGGTGTTCGATGCGCCCGACCAGACCGGTGCGGTGGGCGGCGGCGAAGCGGGCGCGGCGCCGGCACAGATGAACGCCATCTTGCGCCTTCTCGATCTTGCGCCCACGGCGGCCATGCCGCCCGATCATGCGCTGACGCGCAGCTTCTATCTGCTGCAAAGTCTTCCGGGCCGCTACGCCGACACTGGCGTGCTGGTCGAGCGCGGCTCGGACAGCAATGACGGCGGATCGAGCGTCATCGTCGGCGGCTCCGATTGGGCCAGCGCCTGGGCCCGCGACGCCAACGGCCTGCCCATGTATGCCGTCGTTCCGGGCGGCGAGCGCCAACGTGAACTCGCCCTGCGCGCCGGCGTGAACATGGTGATGTACGCGCTGACCGGTAACTATAAGACCGACCAGGTGCACCTGCCCTCGATCATCGAGAGACTTACAAATTGACCGGGATCACTTTCGCTCCTTTGGTGCCGCTGCCGCTGATCGCCATCCTTGGCGCGATCGGCCTTGCGCTCGTGATCTACGGCATCGCAAAGCGCGCGCGTGGCGCGCTGCTCCGCGCGCTGCCCATCGCGGCGCTGCTGGTGGTGCTGGCCGAACCTAAACTTGTCAGCGAGAATCAGCAGCCGCTGAAAGATATCGCCGTTGTTGTGGTCGATGACAGCGACAGCCAGAAATTGGGCCAGCGCGAAGCCCGCGCGGCAAAAGCGGTTGAGAAGATCACCGCCGATCTGGCCGCGGCGGGCGACATTGAAGTGCGCACCATTCGCGCCGGCCGCAACGATCAAACCGGCGGACAGGATGGGACGCGGCTGTTCGGCGCGCTCACCGCCGAGATGAACGACATTCCCAAACAGCGCCTCGCGGGCGTGATCGTGATCACGGATGGTCAGGTGCATGATGCGCTGCCGCCCGACCAGGCCAAACAGATCGAAGCCCCCTATCTGAACGCGCCGCTGCATATTCTTCTGACGGGCGAGCGCAAGGAAGTCGACCGCCGCATCCGCATCGAAAACGCGCCGGACTTCGGCCTTGTCGGCAAGGACGCCATGGTGCGCCTGACGGTGGAAGACACCACCGTGCCGCGCGGCACCCGCGTCCCAGTGACGATCAAGCGCAACGAGGGTCAACCCCAGCAGATCATGCTGGCGGCCGGCGAAAGCGCCGAAGTGCCCATGGCCATCGAGAATGCCGGCGGCAACGTGTTCGAAGTGGCCGTGAACCATACTCCCGACGAACTTTCATCGGTCAACAACCGCGCCATCGTGTCCATCAACGGCGTGCGCGATCGTTTACGCGTGCTGCTGGTCTCGGGCCAACCGCATGTGGGCGAACGCGCGTGGCGCAATCTGCTCAAGTCGGACCCCAACGTCGATCTGGTGCATTTCACCATTCTGCGGCCGCTTAATAAGGACGACGGTACGCCGCTGAACGAGTTGTCGCTGATCACGTTCCCGATCCGCGAACTGTTCGAGGAACAGATCAACGAATTCGATCTGATGATCTTCGACCGCTACAACCAGCCCGGCCTGATTCCGCAGCAGTTCATGGCCAATATCGCGCGCTACATTGAAAACGGCGGCGCGCTGCTGCTGACGGTCGGCCCCGAGTTCGCCGAAAATTATTCGCTGTTCGGCTCGCAGTTGCAGCGTCTGTTGCCGGCCGAGCCGTCGGGTCGGGTGTTCGCGGGCTCGTTCCGGCCGCAGCTTAGCCCCATCGGGCGCCGTCATCCGGTGACCGCGGGCCTGACCAACGGCGGCGCGGAAGGTCAGACGCAAAGCGAGGCCACCTGGGGCCGCTGGCTGCGGCATATCCAGGTGGTGCCCGAGAAGGGCAATGCCGTGATGACCGGCCAGGACAACGAGCCGCTGCTTATACTCGACCGCGTCGGCAAGGGCCGCATCGCTCTCCTGCTCAGCGATACGATCTGGCTGTGGGGGAAGGGTTTCGACGGCGGCGGACCGCAGACCGAGCTGATGCGCCGCACGGCCCACTGGCTGATGAAAGAACCTGAACTCGAAGAAGAATCCCTCACGGCGCGCGCCGAGACGGAGGGGCTGACCGTGACCCGCCGGAGTCTCGCGGAAAACGAAATGCCCGTGACCGTCACGCGGCCGAACGGATCTGAGGAAACGGTAATCCCGAAATATGTGGCGGACGGAAAGTTCGTCGCGCAGATGCCCGTGGGCGAGCCCGGTGTCTACCGGCTCAGCGACGGCCTCAATACGACGCTGACCGCCGTTGGTTCGCCCAATCCCCTCGAAACCTACGATGTGGTGTCGACGGAAGAAAAACTCGCGCCGCTGGCCGCCGCCGCCAACGGCGGCGTGTACTGGCTGGAAGATGCGACCGCGCCGACGATCCGGCGCATCACCTCGACCCGTGTCGCGCACGGCGCGTCGTGGATGGGTCTGATGTCGAACGAGCAGTATCTGGTCACCGGTCTGAACCAGACGCCGCTGGCCCCGCTTGCGTTGTTGCTGCTCGCCGTGATGGCCGGGGCGATGCTGGCGTGGTGGAGAGAAGGCCGCTAGAGCCGATATGAGCGCGCCGCTTTATCTCCATCTTCCGCACGGCAGCCCATTGCCGGCGTTGCCGCCGGGTCCTTTCAAAGCGCTTCTCATCGCCGAGAGCATCGCCATGGACGAATGGCGCGAACAAACCTGTGAGTCTCTGGCGCGCGCCGGATGCCGCTTTTTCCTCGCCTGGGGGCAAGACGCCCGTGAATGGCGGGACGCCATGAATGGGGCGGCTACGGCCGCCGGTGGAGATCTTGTGATCGCGACGTGGCATCCCGATCAACCGCTCAGCGAAGCGATGTGGTTTTCGGTGCACCAGTCAGATCATCCCGAACTGGCGCTGAAGTATATCGTGATCCTTCACCTCACCCCGCAGGCGCAGCGGGAAGAAATGCTCGATCAGTTCAGTCACGCCATCCGTGAGGATATGTAAATCCGTCACCCTGGGCGGAGCCCAGGGTCCAGGGTTGA
>CANJEU010000142.1 GCA_947473445.1 Fidelibacterota bacterium
GATAGTAACGAATGAAGCGTACCGCGTGATAATAGCTGCGCGCTTCCTTGGAGGAGGCAGTTTGCAGGCCCGGCCGCTCGACTGTTAACGAGAAGCGCAGAGGCGCCAGCCTTTGTAAGAACGCCAGCGATAATGCTGTCTCGGCTTCGTTTGCGTCCATGATGTGGACGTGAATCGGCGTTTGCGGCGAGCGCTCATGCGCCGAAACGATCATCGGCAAGGCGAACGCGCGGAAGTAGATGAAATTGCACGAAAGGTAGAGGACGCCGTCTGCAGCGGGGGCGATCGGCGCAATCTCGATGAGAGGCGGGAGTCCGCGCGTAAGATCCGCATCAGTGAACTTTCGCAGTTCATCATAGAACGCCGGTGCGAATCTTACGTTCTCACCGATACTGCCGACGGTCTTCGCAGCAATCGCGTTCCACATCTCCTCGGCGCCGTGCCTGTTATTGAGACAGAATCTGGCTGTGGCGAGCATGCTGATGCGTGAAGGATTGGTCGGCTCTTCAGTGAAGCGCTTCTGCGCGAGCGCCTCAAACTCTTTCACGTATTCCGCGGAATATTGGAAAAAGAGCTCATCGACGCTGGTGGCGTGGTAGGGCATTTGGTGATTGCGAATTCGCTGCGCCCACTCGTTGCGACAGATAAAGAATTGGAGCGCACGCAGTCTCTCATCGACATTCGTCGCCGCCCCCAGCAGCTGTTCGGCAATCTTCGCGGCAGCATCGGGTTCCTTGTCCCAGATCGCGAGAATGTACTGCGTCGTTGCGTTCCAATCTAAAGGCCTGATCTCCATTGCGCTGCGATAGCAGTCGCGGGCTCCTGGCTTGTCTCCCATTTTTTCTTTTAAGGCGCCCAGCTTCATGAAGGCGTCGTAGCTCTGTGGCGAGACTCGCAAGGCGTCCTTGAAGGAGCGGAAGGCCTCACTTGTTCGACCCAGCGCATCATATATCTCGCCGCGCAGCACGAAGGTTTCCGGTAAGAACGCTTTAAGCTCACTAAGAACCTTCTCTGCTTCGCTCGAGCGGCCGTCGAGATGAAGGGTCAGCGCCAGGCCATGTGCGATGGCGGGGTCGCCGGGCTTTACGACGAGGCCGCGCCGAAACAAGGCCTGTGCTTCGCCGAGATCACCTTTGCGGATCAGCGCGTTTGCTTCGCCCATCATCTGTTCGATATCCGATGGTGTCATCACTTGACTCGTCATAGAGCGTTATCCGATCAAACAATTGAGCCGTAGCTTCGCACGTCAGCCACGGTTAAGCGCCTTATACATATGTTCCGCCGTTTCCCAGTCCTCTGGCGTATCGATGTCCTGGACAATGTAGCGCGGAAGATTGATCGGCCGCGCATCGGCGCTATAGAGATTCGGATCCGCCAAGAAGCGCGGAACGTCCATCCAATAGAACTGACCGGCGTCGTGATAGGCCTCGGGAAGGTCTTGCGAACGCGTCAGACGATGCTCGGGCCAAAACATGGCAAGCTCGCCCTCGGGCATAACTTTCAATGCACGAAAAATTGGAAAACTGAATGAGGTGACGGTGAACGCCGTCGCTGCCTTCGACTCGCGCAAAATCTTCAGGCCCCGAATGAGATCTTCCGGCCGCACAAACGGCGCCGTGGCGTAAATACAGCAGGCATGGGTTGCGGGGGTGCCGGCGTCTTCAAGCCATTTCAGCGCATGCACCAGGACCGGAGCGGTGGGCGTGTGGTCATCGGCGAGTTCGGGCGGGCGGCGGAACGGCGCCTCGGCGCCGTGGCGCGCGGCCGTTTGGGCGATTTCCTCGGAATCGGTCGTGACGATGATACGGTCAAAAAGCCCCGAAAGCTGGGCGGCTTTGATCGAATGAGCAATCATGGGAATGCCGGCGAAGGCTCGTACATTTTTGTTGGGGATCCGCTTGCTCCCGCCGCGCGCAGGTATGATCGCGGCGGTATAAGTTCTCTCGGCCATCTTCAGCGCTCCCCCGCGTCTTCGGCAAGCTTCAGGATCGCCGCCGCCGCGTGCTGGTGGAGGCGGCTTTCTGGCCTCGGCGCAAGAGGCCGCCCCGGCCCAAGGGCGCTCGCCCAGGCTTGGATCCGCTCATGCGCGCCGTTCAGCGTATCGATCATCGTAATATCCGGACGTTCGCCGAACTGCCGCAATGACGCAAGCTGCAGGCCGGGCTGACAACTGAGCACGGGCAATCCCGTGAGCCACGCGCGATATAGGAGCACTGAGGCCATCCCCGCAACTGCGTCGTAGGCTCCGATTGCTCCCAATCCATTCTGCGCCAGCACACCGCCCGCGAGGCGGCCGCGCGCCCGCAGCCAAAACCGCTCGACTTTTTCCAGAGCGTCGCGCGGGTGGGGCAGCAGGGATCCCTCGAACTTGTCTGCATAGGCCTGGAGCGCCTCCAGGATGAGGCCGAGCGCCTCATCCTCCGTATAACCACGGGTCCGGCCTTGATCGGATGCCACCGGTTCAGACACGAGAAGCAGCTTCGTAGGTTTTCCAGGCCGACCCGGGTCCCGCGTGCCTGTTTCGAGCGCGACGTCGCCGAATGCCGGTTGCCCGGTCACAACGATCTGATCCTCTGGAATACCGTCGTCGATGGCGCCGCGGGCCGCCAGCCTATCAGGCACGCAGTACGCGTCCGGTCGGAAGCTCGGCTCCCCATCCGTCCGCATACGGCTCGCATATGTCGCCCAGCTGTCCAGGACGTGAATGGTCCTGACCCCTGCCGCGTGCGCCTTGCGGGCCACCTTCAGGGCCGCGGAATCGGTCAAGCTCGATGCAAAGATCAACGCCCCCGGGCGCGAAGTGGGGTCATCAAACTGGACCTCGTCAGGGGTGAGCCAGGTCCATGAGGCCTCGCCTTCGCCTATGATCACGCCATTGGCGATAACCGCCGTTGGAATCGCGCGCGCAATGGCCAACCGAATAACCGGAAGGATCGCGCGGGCGCCGCCGACATCGCCCGACGCAAAAAGCAGGGATTTCATCTGAGGTCTCGGGGGCAGTTCATAGAGCGATTTTCATCATAGCAAGGCGGTTAACCCGCTGGGATCGTACAACTTTGTCATGCGCCTAAAAGGCAGCATGCTTGCGGGTGCGCGGAGGCCTATGGTACGGCAAATTATCTGTCATCACTGCCAAGAGATTTCTCCATGACAACTCTCGCGCTCCTCGGCGGCACCCCCGCTGTGACTGCGCCTCTTAAATCGTATCGGACGATGGGCGCCGAGGAGGAGGCTGCGGTCGCACGGGTCATGAAGGGCGGCGTGCTCAGCGCCTTCCTCGGGGCATGGAGCGACGACTTCCGGGGCGGGCCCGAAATCAAGGCGTTTGAGGCGCAGTGGGCGGCCGTTTTCAGGGCCAAACACGCGATATCGGTCAATTCGGCCACCTCCGGCCTGATCGCCTGCATGGGCGCGGTCGGCATCAGCCCGGGCGATGAAGTCATCGTGCCTCCCACGACCATGTCCGCGACAGCTATCGCCCCTCTTTTCTATGGCGCAATTCCTGTGTTCGCCGATATCGAAGCGGATGGTTTCTGCCTCGATGTGGAGAAAGTCGCCGAAGCGATCACGCCCCGCACGCGCGCAATTATCGCGGTAAACCTGTTCGGCCAACCGGCCAACCTGACGGCGCTGAGGGCCTTGGCGGACCGCCACGGTCTTTACCTCATCGAGGACAACGCTCAGGCGCCGATGGCCATGCACGCGGGACGCTTTGCGGGCACCATCGGCCACATCGGGGTCTTCAGCCTCAACTATCATAAACATGTCCACACCGGTGAAGGCGGGGTGTGCACCACCGACGACACCAAGCTCGCCGACCGTTTGGCGATGATCCGCAATCACGCTGAGAATGTCGCCGAGAAGCTTGGCGAAGGCGACTACGTCAACCTTATTGGCCACAATTTCCGCATGACCGAGCTCGCCGCGGCCATTGGGTGCGAACAATTGAAAAAAGCGCCGCGCCTCGTCGAGGGGCGCGTCAAGATCGCCGAAGCATTGACCAAGGGTGTCGCAGGCCTCGATGGCATTACGGCGCCCAGCGTACGCCCGGACACGACCCACGTGTACTATGTATGGGCTGGCAAGTACGACGCCGCCAAACTGGGCGTCTCGCGCGAAGCTTTTGCGCGCGCGCTCAATGCCGAAGGCGTTCCCACGACGACGGGTTACGTCCGGCCGCTTTATCTTCTTCCGCTGTTCCAGAAGCGTGTCGCGATTGGCCGCGACGGGTTCCCGTTCAACCTGACCAACCGGACGTATCAAAAGGGGCTGTGCCCGGTCGCCGAGCGAATGCACGAGTCCGAGTTGTTCTACTATCTTGTCTGCAGCTACGATGCCGACGACGCGCAGGTGGGGCAAATCGTCGATGCCTTCCACAAGGTCTACGAAAACCGTGCCCAACTTCGAGACGTCGCGTCCAACTGAACGAGGCGCTTTTTCGTGTCCATCCGCGTCGGCATCATTGGTCTCGGGCAGATCGCGCAAGGCTATGACACGCCTGAAGGCCCGGCGGTCACCACGCATATCAAGGCCTGTCTGCAGAACCCGCGGTTGGAGTTGGCCTGGATCGCGGATAGCGATCCGCAGCGCGCCATAGCGGTGCGCCAACGGTGGGGATTGCACGCGGAGGTGCTTTCTCCCGACGAGCTGCTTGCGCGCGGGCCCGATATCCTGTGCATCGCGGCGCCGGACGAAACCCATGGTAGGCTCATCACCTCGGCCCTCGCGAAGCCGCCGCGCCTGATCCTTTGCGAAAAGCCGCTCGCGATGTCGCTGGCCGGAGCGACGTCCGTCATCGCGGCCTGTCAGGCAGCGGGCGCGGTTCTGACCGTCAATTTCATGCGGCGCTGGTTGCCGCACGTTGCCGAATGGCTGCGAGATGCTCGTGCCGGCGCATTCGGCGCGCCCGTTGGCGCAACGGCCGTGTATTGCCGCGGCCTCTTCCATAACGCCTGCCACCGGCTGGATATAGTCGGCAGCGCCCTTGGATCGGACGATGTGCAGGCCGTACGCGTGGGGCCGTCGTTTGATGATTTCGACCCCCGCGATCTCACGGTTTCCGCTCAGATGAGCGTCCGCAATGGTGCGCAACGCGTGCCAATCCAGCTCGTTGGCGTCGATGGCCGCGAGGGCAATCATTGGGACGTTGATATCTGGTTCTCGCGTGGTCGTCTGAGGGTGTGGAACGAGGGGGGTATTCGCGTGCAGACTTACGTGCCAGCCGGGGACGCGCGCCCGCCGTTCGCGCCTGAGTTTCGCCGTGGCGCCGATTTCCACGATTCTCCGGCGCGCTATATGCAATTCGTGTGGGACGATATCGCGGAGCATTTGAGCAGCGGTGCGCCGCTCCGCTATCGCGCCGACGATTCTTTTAATGGCGTGACGCTTCTGGACGCGGCGGCGAGGGCCTAAGAAGAGGTGACCCAGCACAACGACGACGGGAACCGCGTGGATATCAGGTGCGGACGAATCTCGATGCGCTCAGTGACATCAATGCCGGGATAGGTTTCCAGATAGCGAAGCGGATCGCCCGAGGCATCCTTGAGTTTGTTGCCGACCGGAATGGGCACGCTCATTTGCGAGGTCATCCTTGCATAAGACGGCGTGAGGTATCCGCACATCTCATCATGCACGCCCCCGCGCGCGCCGATATCGCGAATGAAGAAGCGCAGGAGGCGTTCGTTTTCGGCTTGCGACGAGAATCCATGAAGAGACCAGCGCGAGACGATGATGATGGGCCGTCCGGCGGCCACGGTGACGATCGTCTTTTTCAGCTTGGCCCGCGCTTCGGCCGTTGCCATCGCGTTGTTGAGGTCGATCGTATGGTAGCCCGTTTTCTGGAGGTTGATGCTTTTCGCCAGCGTCATGCCGACGGCGATGGCATGTGCATCGGCTTCGATATGAAGGACCGGGAATTCGCAGCCTATCGCACGCAGGGCAATCGCAAGCACGCATGTGCCCGCGCCTATGTCCACGACTAGGGGGGCTGATCTATTAACCCTGCGACGCCCACGATTTTGGACACCAGCGCCACATAGTCC
>CANJEU010000143.1 GCA_947473445.1 Fidelibacterota bacterium
GCAACCGCAAGGGCCGCTTCACCGCCGACGGCAGGCCCATTGGTATGCCGCCGTCCAACATCGTCTGGCTGGCGCTCGGCGCTTGGATCCTCTCGGTCGGCTGGTTCGGTTTCAACGTGATGAGCGCGCAGAAGCTTGAAGCGGTGTCCGGCCTCGTCGCCGTCAACTCGCTGATGGCCATGGCCGGCGGCACCCTTGCGGCACTCGTGGTCGGGCGCAACGATCCGGGCTTCGTGCACAACGGCGCCCTCGCGGGCCTGGTCGCGGTGTGCGCGGGGTCGAATGTCATGCACCCGATCGGCGCGCTTGCCACGGGCGCCATGGCCGGCGCTCTGTTCGTGTGGGCCTTCAACTTCATGCAGAACAAGCTGAAAATCGACGACGTGCTCGGCGTCTGGCCGCTGCACGGCCTGTGCGGGACGCTCGGAGGTATCCTGTGCGGCGTATTCGGTCTTGAAGCGCTGGGCGGCATGGGCGGGGTGTCATTCGCCGCGCAACTGGTCGGCACGCTCACCGGGGTCGTCATAGGTCTCGCCGGCGGCTTCATTGTCTACGGCACGCTCAAAGCCACCATCGGCATCCGCCTCTCCGAAGAACAGGAGTTCAACGGCGCGGACCTTGCGATCCACAAAATCTCGTCCACCCCCGACGAAGACCTCGTTCGGTAAAACCTAGAACCCTCTCCCCCTTGGGGGAGAGGGAAGGGTGAGGGGGTTGGCTTAGTTTTTTCTTACGCTCCGCCGTACCGCGCCCACACGCGCAGTTCGCCGTCCGTGCGGAACGCCAGCACCGCATAAGGATCGACGCGCCCATCAGGCGCTTCCATCCCCGGCGAGCCGATCGGCATTCCAGGCACCGCAAGGCCGCGCACGCCGAACGGCTTTTCACGCAGCAGCCGCGCGATATCCTCGGGCGGCACATGTCCCTCGATCACATATTTGTCGACCACGCCGGTGTGACAGCTCATGAGATCCGACGGAATTTCCAGTTTCTTCTTCACGTCGTTGATAGATGCCGTTGGGACCACCTCGACCTCGAAGGTCTTCCGGGCAATCGCCACCCAGTCCATGCAGCAGGCGCAGTTGGGGTCGCGGTACAGCGTGATTTGATAACGCGCCTCAGCCGAACGAGCGGCGGTCCCAAGGATGGTCAGGGCCGCTGTGCCAAAAAGAGCCTGGCGACGGCTGATGGGCTTGAGCGTGGTGATTTTTGACATAGCGGCGCATCCCCCGAGTTGCCACACATCAACGTCACTATACCACGTCCTCGGCCTTTTCCACGTCCCGGAAGCGGTATTGCAGGGCCACCATGGCGGCCTTCACCGGCCGCAAGGTAAACCCGGCGAACAGCACGATAAATACCGGCCAGATCACCAGATGCACCCACATCGGCGGGGTCGCGAAAACCTCCAGCAGTAGGGCGAGGACGGCCGTGATGATGCACAGCGGCATCATAATGAAGAAGGCCGGGCCATCGCCTGTGTCGCTCCCTGCGAAGCTCAGGCCGCACGCCTCGCAGCCCGGCCGGATTTTCAAATACCCGTCGAACAACCGTCCCCGGCCACAGCGCGGGCAACGGCAGAACAGCGCGGCGGCAAGAAGGGAGACCCGGGGTTTCTGATTCTGATTCATCGCGCGAGTGTACACCTTGGGGGCGCACTCTGTCCTATCGTCCCGCAAGCGGGTAATATTGGCATATGAAGACCGAAACCTCCCTCTGGGGAAGGTGGCGCGCCGCCGCGGCGCTGCTCGCCGTCCTCACCGTGGTCAGCGCTTGCGCCGCGCCGCCGCGCCTTGCGTATACGGCCAGCGAACAGCGCACAGCGGCGCCGCCGGGGTTTACCGACGTGCGCATCGAGGCCTCGGCACAGGACGGCGCCGATCGGCTCATGACCTTCTTCCAGCGCGAACGTGCCGTGCGCGAACGCCCGCTTGAGGTCCTCGCCATCTCCGGGGGCGGCGCGAATGGCGCCTACGGGGCCGGCGTCCTGTACGGCTGGAGTCAGAGCGGCACGCGTCCCTCCTTCGATGTCGTCACCGGCATCAGCACCGGGGCGCTCGCCGCGCCGTTCGCTTTCCTCGGGCCAGCGTACGACGACGAACTCAAAGCCGGTTACACCAACGGCCAAGCCTCGAACATACTCGACTTCCGCGGCCTGCTCGCCATTTTCCGCCCGAGCCTGTTCAGCGGCCGGCCGCTCGAGAATCTCGTCGGCGCCCTCATCGACGATGTGTTGATCGCCGCCGTCGCGAAGGAGCATCAGGCGGGCCGGCGCTTGCTTGTCGGCACCACCAATCTCGACGCCCAATCGCTCACCCTATGGGATATGGGCGCCATTGCGGTTGTCGGCGGGCCCTCGGCGACGCAATTGTTTCGTAGCGTGCTCATCGCCTCAGCCAGTGTCCCAGGTGTGTTTCCACCGGTCATGATTGAAGTGGAATCAGGCGGACGCCACTTCTTCGAAATGCACGTCGATGGCTCGGCCATCTCCTCGTTCTTCGCCGTACCAGAACCACTTTTGCTGTGGACCGACGAGAAGAGCGCGGCGCGACCCACGAAACTCCACATTCTTGTGAACGGGGCGCTCGACAAGCAATTCGCCGTCACGCCCAACGAAACACTCTCGATCCTGCGCCGCAGTATCGACGCCGCCAGCAAGACCAATACCCGCACCGAACTGGCCGCGGTGGGCGCGTTCGCCGACCGCAATAATGTCGACCTGCGCGTGAGCTACGTTCCGGCCGGCGTCAATCCGTCGCCCCTCAACTTCGATCAGGCCCGCATGTCCGAATTGTTCGAGCAAGGGCGACAACTCGGCGCGAGCGGTCAGGCTTGGCGCGCCCTTGGCGACGACGCGCCGTAATAAATCTCAACAGTTCCGTCGAATAAAACTAAATTCCAGATGAACTAAACTGAACCTTCCAAAATCTAGATTTTTTACCACCGCAGACCGCGCGACAGTGCCTCGCGCCACACACATTGACCCCACCGGAGCCCGTTTGACGTCTCTCCCCGCTTTCAAGGCCGATGATCCGGCCGCCGTGGACTCATTCATCGAGAACGGCGTCGTGTGCTTGCGCGGCGCGATTTCGCCTGCGTGGCTCGAAAGACTGAAGGAGGCTGCCGACGCGGCCGACCGCAACCCCGGCCCTCATCATTTCCGCTTCGGCGAACCCGGCCAGCCGGGCGCGTTTTTCGGCGACGTGCTCGTGTGGCAGCGCGAACCGGCATTCGAAACCTTCGCCCATGAAGGTCCGCTGGCCGACATCGCCGGCCGCCTGATGAAATCCGAAACCGTCACTTTTTATCACGACTTCCTGTTGATCAAGAGCGGCGGCAGCGCCAAGCGCACGCCCTGGCACCAAGACCAGTCGTACTGGTGCCTTGAAGCCAACCAGGCGCTCACCATCTGGTCGCCGCTCGATCCGATCTCGGCGGCCAACACACTCGAGTTCGTACGCGGGTCTCACCGCTGGGCGCCGGTCTATGCGGCGGTCGCCTTTGATAAGAACAGCAGCTTTGACGGCAGCCGCGATGGCCGGCCCGAAATCCCCGACATCGACAGCAAGCGCGACGCCTACGAGATCGTCTCCTGGGAACTTCAACCCGGCGACTGTCTCATCTTTCACTGCCGCACGCTGCATGCCGCGCCCGGCAATCCGCACGCGCATGCCCGCCGGGTCCTTTCCACCTGCTGGGCCGGGGATGATGCGCGCTATATCGAAATCAAAAGCGATCTCGCGCCGCCGGTGAAGGGCGACGGGCTCGTGCCGGGCGACCGTCTCGCGTGCAAGACCTTCCCTCAAGTCCGTCCGCGCGCCGCGTGATGAAACTCGAGATCTTCCGCACCTTGTGGGGTTACACCGGCGATTGGAAGATCGCCATCAATGAACTGCGCGCCGCCGGCTTCGACGGCGTTGAGGCGCGTCTGCCTGTTACGCCCGATGCCCGCTTGAAAGCCGCGGAGGTCTTGAAGGGCGAAGGTGTGCCCTACATTGGCATTCTCTTCACGGCCTACGACGTCCTGCCCGATCAAGCCGCGACGCCCGTGCAGCACCTCGAGGACTTCAAGAAGAAGCTCGCCTGGGCCGATGATCTCCAGCCGCGTTTCCTCAACGTACTCGCCGGCAATGATCGCTGGCCGATTGCGCAACAGGTTGAGTTTTTCGGCCGCGCCCTCGAACTCGCGACCGCCAGCGGTCACATGTGCAGTTTCGAAGCGCACCGCGCCCGGTCGCTCTTCACGCCCTGGGTAACCCTTGATGTCGCCCGGCAAGTTCCGGCTCTGCGCTTTACCACCGACATCAGCCATTGGGTCGTCGTGTGCGAACGTCTGCTCGACCATCCGTCCGACGACCTCCGCGATTTCGTTTCGAAGGTTCATCACATTCAGGCCCGCGTCGGGTACGATCAAGGCCCGCAGGTGCCTCATCCTGGCGCGCCCGAATACGCCAAGTTCCTCGCCTTTCATCGCGCCCATTGGGAACAGGTCTGGCGATCGCAAATCGCGCGCGGCTATACGCACACGACCCTCACGCCCGAGTTTGGTCCCGACGGTTATCTCCATCACCACCCCTTCACCAACGAACCGGTGAGCGACCTGTGGCAGATCAACAGCTGGATGGGCCGGGCCGAACGCGACCACTTCGCCGAATTCATGTCGAAAATTTGAGCCTGCCGGAGCAAGCCATGAGCGCATCTGCGTTTAAGTCGATCCCCGTCGTCGATATCAGCGGCCTCTACAGCGAAAACGTCGTCGACCGCCAGAAGGTCGCGGACGAACTCGGTCGCGCGGCGCGCGAGGTTGGCTTCCGCTACATCACCGGCCATCGGATCGATCCGCGCCTCATGTCGGACTTGCGCGATGCGGCGAAGGATTTCTTCGCCCAGTCGATGGACCAGAAGATGACCACCTACATCGGCGCGTCAAAGACCCACAAAGGCTATATCCCCGAAGGCGAAGAGGTTTACGCCAAGGATGCGAAGCCCGACCGTAAGGAAGGTTATGACGTCGGATTCCCTGCGCCCGAGGATCATCCGCTTGTGCTTTCCGGAACGCCCCTGATAGGCGCCAACGATTGGCCCGCGCTTCCCGGTTTCAAATCACGGGTCAGTGCGTACTACGGCGCGGCCTTCGACCTGGGCCGCAAACTTTTCGGCGGTTTTGCCTTGGCGCTGGGTCTCGCGGAAGATCACTTCGATCAATTTGTCACCTGCCCCCCCTCTAAGCTGCGCCTGCTCCACTATCCGTTCGATGCAGACGCGAAGGACGCGCTCGGCATCGGCGCCCACACCGACTACGAATGTTTCACCATCCTGCTCGCGGACAAACCGGGCCTTGAGGTGATGAACGAAGCTGGCGAGTGGATCGATGCGCCACCGATTGAAGGCGCTTTGGTTGTTAATATTGGCGATATGCTCGAGGTCATGACCGCCGGGGCGTTCGTCGCCACCGCCCACCGCGTGCGCAAGGTGGCCGAGGAACGGTATTCCTTCCCGCTGTTCTATGCTTGCGATTATCACACGCAGATTCGCCCGCTGCCCCAGTTCGCCGAAGCCGGCGACAACGGATATGACACGATCACCATCGGCGATCACATGTGGGGCCAGGCCCTGCAGAGCTACCAGTATCTCGTCAGGAAGGTCGCCGACGGCGTCCTGCGCCTGCCGGACAAGGCTCGCAAACCGGCCACCTTTGGCCACTTGAAAAAGAAGGCAAGCTAGCTCCCAAACTGAAACGCGCGAAGAAGTGTGGGCGGCAGCGTCGACTTCCTTGCGAAGGCCTTAGCGGATCGGCTTGAACGATCCATTGTTCGACTGCACCGCCGTGTGTCATCGCGGGCCACGAAGGGCTTGCGATTGCCTCCATCTTACCTGACGGAGGCGTGCGTAACTTAACGCGAGTTGATCGGCGAGAAGGCGCAGGCCCGGGCGCAGTGCGCTGGTCGTTAAAGGTGCAGCCGTAGCGTCTCGTAAAGGACATTCAATTCAAATAC
>CANJEU010000144.1 GCA_947473445.1 Fidelibacterota bacterium
ACCCCGCGCCATGCATGCGCCCGACAAGGTCCAGTTTATCCGGGTCGGTGTGAAGGTTTTCATCGATCGCGTCGTCCCGGATATGCAGATGGACGATTTCGCCGGTGACGAGGCTGCGGTTGTTGGGCAGCGCCTGGATATCAAACACTCGGCATTCGAAACTCACGGGGGACTCGGCGATTCCGGGGGTGAGGATCTGTTTCGAGGTGCGCGCCGTAAACCCCGCCTCGGCGAACTCACTCACGCCTTCGGGAAAATCCACCGCGCAGACGACCATCTTCTCCGCGATGGCATGGCTGACCAGATTGACCACGAACTCGCCGCGGGCGGCGATGTTGCGCCCGGTGTCCTTGTGCGGCTTCTCGTCGCCGCGGCGGTTGCCCTCGATACCGATGACAAGCAGCGGCGGCGCGTTGCTGAACACATTGAAGAAGCTGAAGGGCGCGGCATTCATAGTGCCGTCGTCGTTCAACGTCGAGACCAGCGCGATAGGACGCGGCATCACGGTGCTGACCAGAATTTTGTAAATACGGTCAGGCGGCAAATCGGCGGCGGCGATATCCATCGGGCTACCAGCCAAGCCGGACGCGGCCGATTGCCATCGTCACCGCGGCCTGGGTCGGTTCGACGACCGGAATGCCAAGCGCCTCTTGCAACTGCGCGCGCAACGGCGCCATTCCGGCGCATCCCATAACAATCGTGTTCGCGCCGTCGTCGTCCCGCAGCTTTGTGCCGACTTCGATCATCCGGCCAAGCGTGCGTTCGCGGTCGGCGAGTTCGGCAACCCCCATGTCGATCGAGCGTTCGCCCGCCAGCCGATCCGTTACACCCATCGCGCCCCAGATGCGGTGGTGACGCACGATCGAAGCCTTGAGAATCGCGATGACGCCGAAACGATGGCCCATGGTCAGCGCGGTGAGCACACCGCACTCGGCGATCCCGAGCACGGGACGCTTCACCGCTTCGCGCACCACATGGAGCCCCGGATCGCTGAAACAGGCGATCACGAAGGCGCCCGCGTCGCTCTCGAGCGTTTTTGCAAGCCGGGCCAGCGGAAGGGTCACCGATTCGACGTCATACTGGCTTTGAATGCCGGGCGGGCCCTCTTTCAACGTCAGGCAGCGAATCTCCGGCCCGCCCGCCATGCGCAGGGGCGCAAGCGCCGTATCGATGCCGGCGGTCACGGCTTCGTTCGAATTGGGATTGATGACGATGATGCTGGAGGCCATGACGCGTTTTAGGGCAGTATCGAAAAGGCCCACGAGGACGGGGCGGGGTTCGCTGAAATGTCCCATATGAGTGAGACGTATGGAAGAGTTCGATCTGGTAATTCGCGACGGCTGGGCGGCCACGGCCAGCGAGGTATTCGAGGCCGATATCGGCGTGAAGGACGGCGTGATCGCCGCCATCGGCAAAGGACTTCCGCGCGGCAAGCGTGAGATCAACGCGTCGGCCCGCTGGGTCCTGCCCGGCGGCATCGACAGCCACTGCCACGTCGAACAACTGTCGGGCATGGGCATCATGTGCGCCGACGACTTTTACTCCGCCTCGGTCGCCGCCGCCTTCGGCGGCACCACCACGATCATCCCCTTCGCCGCCCAGCACCGCGAGATGAAGATCCCGGAGGTCGTGGCCGACTATGCCAAGCGCGCGCGCGAAAAAGCCGTCATCGACTACGGCTTCCATCTGATCCTGGCCAATCCGGACGAAACCGCGCTAACCACCGACTTACCGGCGGCTATCCGCGAAGGGATTACGTCGCTGAAGGTCTATATGACCTACGATCGCCTGCGTCTGGATGACTATCAGCTGCTTGATGTGCTGGCCGTCGCAGCCGCGGAACAAGCGCTCGTGATGGTGCACGCGGAAAATCACGACATGATCCGCTGGCTGGCCAACCGTCTGCTGGCGCGCGGCAATACGGCGCCCAAATTCCATGCGGTCGCCCATGATCCGATTGCCGAGGGCGAAGCGACCAATCGGGCCATTGCCCTCTCCCGCCTGATCGGGGTGCCGATGTTGATCGTGCATGTCTCGGCGCGCGAAGCGATCGATACGATCCGCAGCGCCAAGCAGCGCGGGGCTGCGATCTATGCGGAAACCTGCCCGCAATATCTGTTCCTGACGGCGGACGACCTCGACCGCAACGGGCTCGATGGCGCCATGTACTGCTGCTCGCCGCCGCCCCGCGATAAGGATTCGCAAGAGGCCGTCTGGGCCGGCCTTAAAGACGGGACCTTGCCGATCTATTCCTCCGACCATGCGCCTTATCGCTTTGACGAGACCGGCAAACTGCCGAAGGGCGACGCCACCACGTTCAAGGAAATGGCCAACGGCTTGCCCGGCATCGAACTGCGTCTGCCGCTGCTGTTCTCCGAAGGCGTCATGGCGGGCCGCTTGTCGTTGCAGGAGTTTGTGGCTCTCACTTCGACCAATCACGCCTCCATGTACGGCCTCACGGGACGCAAGGGCACAATTGCCGTCGGGGCCGATGCCGATCTGGCGATCTGGAATCCGAACCGCGAAGTAACGGTGACGGCGTCGATGCTGCACGACAATACCGGCTACACGCCCTACGAAGGCCGCAAGCTGAAAGGCTGGCCGGAGATTGTCACCAGCCGCGGCCGCATCGTTGTGGAAAATAATCAGCTTCACGCGCAGCGCGGTTCAGGCCAATTTCTCAAACGTGGCCCTTCCGATGCGCTCACCAGCGCCGAGGGCCTTTCATTCGCGCAGGCGCGGGAAGCGCTGCGCACAATGGTAGAAGTAGGAAATGAAGATGAGCGGTCTCAAACGTCCCTTCGGTCTCGCCGTAGCGCAACTCGGCCCTATCTCACTTGCAGATAGCCGCGCCGCCGTCGTCCAGCGCCTGATCGCGCTTCTGCGCGAGGCCCATAGCCGCGGCGCCAAGTTCGTGGTGTTCCCCGAACTGGCCCTGACCACGTTCTTCCCGCGCTATTGGATGAGCGAAGAAGAAGCCGTCGAGCGCTTCTTCGAACGCAGCATGCCCGGACCCGAGACGCAGGCGCTGTTCGACCTCGCAGCCGAATTCAAAATCGGATTCTACCTCGGTTATGCCGAACTGACGCCCGACGGCCGGCGCTTCAATACCGCCGTGCTCACTGACGAGAACGCGAAGATCATTGGCCGGTACCGCAAAATCCACCTCCCGGGCCACTCGCATCACATCGAGGCAGCCCCATTTCAGCATCTCGAGAAGAAATTTTTCGAGGTCGGCAACGAAGGCTTCAATGTCTGGACCACCCAAGGCGTGCGCATGGGCATGTGCATCTGCAACGACCGCCGCTGGTCCGAGACCTACCGCGTGATGGCGCTGCAAAGCGCCGAAATCGTGGTGCTCGGTTACAATACGCCCAGCGTGAACATCCACTGGCCCGAGGCCCCGCACCTGCGCATGTTCTCGCACCTGCTGTCACTGCAGGGAAATGCCTACCAGAACGGCCTATGGGTCGCCGCGGCGGCGAAATGCGGCTCGGAAGACGGTTTCCATATGATCGGCGGGTCGGCCATCGTTTCCCCGACCGGCGAGATTGTCGCCCAATCCCAGACCGAGGCCGACGAGCTGATTTTCGCCAATATCGACCTCGGCATCGGCGAGACCTTCCGGGAGCATGTTTTCAATTTTGCTAAACATCGCCGCCCCGAGCACTACCGCCTGATCATCGAACGCACCGGAGCTGGTGAGCCCCTGGGAAAAGCGCCGGATTGAGCTAAGCTCACCAGGTTCCCATGACAGAGGCTACTTATGACCGCTCTTAGACTATGCCTTGGCTTGATCTTGACCGCGCTGTCCGCCGCGCCCGCGGCCGCGCAGGCTTTGAGAACCGGAGTCGATGCCACCTTCCCGCCCCATGCCATGCGCGCGCTGGGCGGGCAGATCCAGGGCTTTAATATCGATCTCGGTAACGAACTCGCGCGCCGCCTCGGCAAGAAGCTCGAGATCGAAGGCACCGAGTTCTCGGGTCTGATTCCAGGTTTGAACGCCGGCAAATATGACTTTGTGCTCGCGGTCGTCACCGCGACGCCCGAACGCGCCAAGGCGATGCTGTTCACCGAAGGCTATCTGAACCAGGATTTCACTTTCGTTGAAAAGCGCACGGCGCCGGGCATCAAGGCGCTCGAGGATCTCAAAGGCAAAACCATCTCCGTCAATAAAGGCTCGGCTTACGAAGCCTGGGCGCGCAATAACGGCGAGAAGTACGGATTCAAATTCGACGTCTACGGCACCAACGCCGACGCCGTGCAGGCGGTTCAGGCGGGCCGTGCGGACGCAAGCCTTGCCGGCAATACGGTCGCCGGGTGGGTCGCGAAACAGAACCAGGCCGTCAAAACCACCTACACGATCAAGACCGGCCTCGTGACCGCTCTTGCTTTCCGTTCGGACAATAAAGCCGGCCGCGATGCCGCTTCGATGGCGCTCAAGTGCATGAAGAAAGACGGGTTCATCGCGAAGGCGGCCGAAAAGTGGTTCGGCTTCAAACCGGCCGCGGACGATGCGGCCGTTGTGATCGCACCTGGCCACGGCGTTCCGGGTCTCGAAGGCTACGACGCGACGCCCGCCGCGCTGAAATGCTGAAGTGAGCACGCTTCCGATCCTGGAGCTGGTCGGGCTGCGCAAAGCCTACGGTTCGCTTGAAGTGCTGCGCGGCGTGGATTTGCGGGTCTTACCTGGCGAATTAGTGTGCGTTGTGGGCCCCTCGGGATCGGGCAAGAGCAGCATGTTGCGCTGCTGCAACCGTCTTGAGGACTCCAGCGGCGGGCAGGTTGTCGTCGATGGCGTCGATATCACCGCGCCGGGTGTCGATATCAACGCCGTGCGCGAGCGCATCGGCATGGTCTTCCAGCAATTCAATCTTTATCCGCACCTCAGCGCCCTGGGGAATGTCACGCTCGCGCTGCGCAAGGTGCAGAACAAGCCGCGCGCCGAGGCCGAGGCCTTGGGCAAAGCGGCGCTTGAGCGTGTCGGCTTGGCTGACAAAGCGAACGCCTATCCGGCGCAACTTTCCGGCGGGCAGCAGCAGCGCGTGGCCATCGCACGGGCCATCGTGCTGCAGCCCAAACTGATGCTCTTCGATGAACCGACCAGCGCGCTCGATCCCGAGACGGTCGGAGAAGTTTTGAATGTAATGCGCGAGCTGCGCGCGAGCGGCATGACGATGCTGGTCGTGACTCACGAAATGGGATTCGCGCGCGCCGCCGCCGACCGCGTGATCTTTATGGATGCGGGCGCCATCGTCGAGCAAGGGCCGGCGGCGGACGTGTTCGGCGCGCCCAAGCACGAGCGCACACGCGCGTTCCTCGCGCGTTACACGCAAGGCCACTGATGGACGGCCTCGACCGCCTTCTGGACACCTTCTTTAATGCCGAAGTCGCGGCGCGGTATCTGCCCGACATCATGGCGGGAGTTTGGATCACCGTCGGCCTCGCCATCGCCGTGTCGATCTCGGGCATCGCCCTCGGCGTTGCTTTTGCCATTCTGCGCGCCACACAGCGGCCGTGGCTATCGCTGCCGATCATCGCCTTTGCCGACATCATGCGGGCGCTGCCGCCGCTCGTGGTGATCATCATCTTCTTCTTTGCATTTCCCCTGATCGGCATTTCCATGTCGGCCTTCACCGCGACGTGGCTATCGCTGACGCTCGTGCTCGCGGCCTATGCCGAGGAGTCCCTGTGGGGCGGGATGCTGAGTTTGCCTCGGGGCCAGGCCGAAGCTGCGCGCTCGACCGGCCTGACCTGGTGGCAAACGATGACGGCGGTGATCTTGCCGCAGGCGTTTCGCATCGCCCTGCCGCCGCTCACCAACCGCACCATCGCCGTGGCCAAGAACGTGGCGCTCGGGTCCGTCGTGGCCTTGAGCGAAGTTCTCAACAACGCCCAATCGGCCACCAGCACCGCCGGAAATCCAACCCCTCTGACCATGGC
>CANJEU010000145.1 GCA_947473445.1 Fidelibacterota bacterium
CGGCGCCGAGCACGACGACAGCGCCGCAGTGGCCATCGCGATGGTCGCATAAACATGACAAAGGCTACGCCGCATACCCTTCAAACCTCCCGGAATGCGTATATCTACAAATGAAATTATGTGCCCCGCGCCCGGTTGTCTCAATGGAGTTTAATTGTCCCGGCCCGTGAATATTTTTCGGAGACGGCCGTTACAATGTTGAATTTGCCGGAGATTTTCCGCCCCTGCCGCGGGATTCGCCTTTCCCCCGCACGGTTAAGTCCTTTAGATTTTCAAAGGTGGGGTGCGGGAGGGACTTTCTGTGTATCAGCGGTCGTTTTTGGCGGGCCTCGCATGCGTTGCGATCGCCACCCCGGCTCTCGCCCAACGCGCGGGCGAAAACGCCATCAATGCGGCCCAAGACGCCTTCGGCACCCAGGTCGGCAACGAAAGCATCGGCTTATACAATGCCATGGACGTGCGCGGCTTCAGCCCGACCGAAGCGGGCAACCTGCGCCTCGAGGGCCTGTACTTCGACCGTCAGGGCGATACCACCAACCGGATCGTGACGGGCTCGACCGTCCGCGTCGGCCTTTCGGCCCAGTCCTATCCGTTCATGGCCCCGACGGGCGTGGTGGATTACCGCCTGCGCATGCCCGGCGAGCGGCCGATCACCAGTGTCGTCACCACCTTCGGCCCCTTCGATGCGTTCGGGATTGAAGCCGACACCCAGATGCCGCTCGGCGACAAGCTCGCGATGGGCGCGGGCGTTGCCGCCATCAAAGAGAAAAGTCCCTCCGACACCCGTTCGTTCGTGTGGAACATGGGCGCGCTGCTCCGCTGGCGCCCCAACGACCGCATCGAGATCGTGCCCTTCGGCGCGGTGAATTTCCGTTTCGACCGTGAATCCGGTCACACCATCACCACCACCGGTCCGTTCCTGCCGCCGGAAGTCGACCGCGACATATATTACGGCCAGTATTGGATCCCCTTCTCCTCGGAACAAAGCGCCTGGGGCTTCACCGCCCGCGCTGATCTTGGGGACGACTGGACCTTCCGCACGGGCTGGTTCCGCTCGCTCAACTGGCGTGTCGACCAAGGCGAAGCGCTGTTCCGCAACACCCAGCCCGATGGCCGCACCGATCGCTTCGCGGTCATCATTCCGGGCAATATCCTCGGCTCCTGGTCGGGCGAAGCGCGCCTTTCCAAGATCATCTACGAAGGTCCCCGCCGGCACACGGTGCATGGCTCCTTCCGCGGGCGCTTCAAGACACGCACCTTCGGCGGCTCCACTACCCTTCCGCTCGGCCCCGGCGTCATCGGCGTGGCCGACTTTGAAACCAAGCCCACCTGGACGTTCGGCCCGCAAAGCGCGGCCCGCGTCCGCCAGGGGACAGGGGGGATTGCGTACGAAGGCCTGTGGCCGCGCGTCGGCGAAATCAGTCTCGGCGTGCAGAAAACCTTCTATCGCCGCGCCAGCGAGACGCCCAACACTCCGGTCGTTGTGTCCAAGGACAGTCCCTGGCTCTTCAACGGCACGGTCGCCGCCTACCTCAGTGAGGACTTCGCCGTCTATGGAAGCTGGACGCGCGGCCTTGAGGAATCCGGCGAAGCCCCGCAAACCGCCATCAACCGCGGTGAGTCCGTGCCGGCCACGCGCACCGAACAGATCGACGCCGGCTTCCGCTATGCCATCGCGCCGGGCTTGCGCCTCGTCGGCGGCGTGTTCGAGGTGAAGAAACCCTTTTTCAACGTCAACACCAACAACTTCTTCCTGCAGGTGGGCGACGTGCGTCATCGCGGCGCCGAGCTTTCCATCACGGGCCAAGTACTGCCGGGCCTCACCGTCGTCGCCGGAACGGTCCTCCTGAAGGCCCGCACCGAAGGCCAGAACGTCACCGCCGGGCTGATCGGCGCCGTACCACTCGGACGCTTCCCGCACATCATGCGTCTCAATCTTCAGTACAGTCCCAAAACGTGGAACGGCTTCTCGCTCGACACGCAGATCGAGAACGTCTCCTCGCGCTTCGCCGACCTGCTTAACCGGGTGCGCGCGCCGTCCTACACCACGATCAATATCGGCGGACGGTACGCCTTCCGTGTCGGCGACAACCCGGCCACCTTGCGTGTCCAGGTCCAGAACATCACGGACGTCTTCGCTTGGTCGGTCAGTCAGACCGCGAGCTTTGCCCCCATCGACCAGCGCCGCTTTGTCGTCAGCCTCAGCACCGACTTCTAAAACCCGTACACCAGCGACAGGCGCGTCGCCGTATCGGTGGCCCTGCGGCCCAGCGGCGGCTCGCTTTCATGGATCAGATCGAAGGACGCGCGCGAGGATAGGGCATCGGTCAGCGCATAGGTCAGCGCCGTGGTCGATGTCCACTGTCCGCCCAGCACCACCGCCGCGCTTTCGGTGAACTCCAGGTCATCGGAGATTTTCCAGCCGAAATCGAGCGCGGCACGCGCGCTCAGCTCATGATTCATGCGGCCACCCTGATACCGCGTCTGCTGCACCACGGGGCCTGCTGTCACATCGAGGAACAGATCTTCCCTTTTGATCAGCGAATAGCCGGCGCCGCCCGATTCCGTGAACCGATGCGTAAACCCGGCAAATGTATTCCGCTCCCATCCGGCCAGCGCATAGAGGTACAGGCGCTCATTGAATTTGTAGTTGAGCTCGTAGTCCGCGGCATACCGGTTGCGCGCCAGCACACCGTTGCTGCGCTGCCAGTCTACGAAGGCGCCGATCTTGTGGCGAAACTCGATCCCGTCCTTCGCCAGCCCGATGCCGAGCGCCACGCCGGTATCGCGCGTATTACCCGTTGTGTAGTTCACACCCAGCTCGCCGCTGCCCGACCAGGCGTCGAACACGCCCGCCTGCTTGAGGCGTTCGATGCGCGCGGCCTCGCGCTGGGCCGCGAGACTGCCGGCCAGCGTATCGATTTCCGCGGCCGAGCCTGGATGCGCGGCCTTGGCCACCCGAACCACCGTCTCGGTGTCATCGCCGGCGGCGCGGATCATCGCCTCCACGGCGGGCGGCACGGGCGCGGCGAACGCCGGAAACGCGAGGGTGGCCGCGGCCAAAACCGCAGCCCCAAAGATCGTTTTTTTCATATTTTATCCCCGAGAGCGAAAAATCACCCGCTCCTAACGCCGGACAGGGCGCCGAGGTTTCGCCCCAGGGTTCACAAGGCGGACGCTTGCCGCCCCTGACGGTGCGATGACACTATATATACAGTGATGATTCTGGGGCCCCTCCGATGCGTTTCGCACTTGTTTTGACTCTTCTGCTCGCGCTTCCCGTCCAGGCCGGCGAGGCGCCCCCGGGCTCCGACCCCGAGAACACCATTAACCTCGATCTGGACTACGGCCGGGTCGTCATCCGCCTGCGCCCGGACCTTGCGCCCAAACATGTCGAGCGCATCAAGCACCTCGTGCGCGGCGGCTATTACGACGGCCTCGTCTTCCACCGGGTTATCGAGGGCTTCACGGCCCAAACCGGCGACACCAAAGGCGACGGCACCAGCGCCGGCACCGGCCGCACCATCAATGCCGAGTTCACCCGCACGCCCCAGACCCGGGGCACCGTCTCCATGGCCCGCACCTCCAAGCGCAACAGCGCCGACGCCGAGTTCTTCATCGTGCTGGCCGACAATCCGGACACCCGTTCCTCCCTCGACGGCAAATACACCGTCTGGGGTCAGGTCACCTCGGGCATGGAGTTCGTCGACCAGATTCCCAAGGGCGAGAAGGCCAGGGATGGCCGCGGCATCGCCAGCCCCGCCCGGGTCATAAAGATGCAGATTGCCGCCGACGCGGCCGCCCCGAAACAGGACACCGCCACGATCCTCGCCCGGTCAGATGTCCCCCTCACGGCCCGGAACTTCAGCGCCTCGGAATTCAAATGCGCCGGGCTGCTCGCCGGCCAGGGCGTCACCACCCAGTCGGCCATTGCGCAAACCTGGACCCACGGCTACCTCGCCGGGCGCTTCAAGGCGACGGGGTCCCTCACCTTCTCGGCCGCGCCCGCCGGCGACGATCCGGCCTTGGCCGAGACCTGCGCCAAGTTCCCGCTCGCCTTCCTGCTCACCGTCGCGAGCCAGGAACTCGCCAAGACCGCGCGCGAACTTCCAGCCTCTCCGGTCGCACCCAAGCTCGAGGGGCACACCTGCAAACAGTTCGCCGAGTCTCGCAAAGCCTCCAACAAAGACCCCGGTGAACTGATCGGCCTTTGGACCTTCGCCTACATCCAGGGCTACAAAAACGTGAGCCAGCCGGAGATGGAAATTCCCTTCGACGCACGCACCCGCCTGCTCGACGCCATGGGAACGGCCTGCGCCAAGTTCCCGGACCGCAATTTCATCGAGCTGACCTCCGCCGTCGCCGCGAAGGTCACGATCAAATAATTCCGCCGCGAAAGCAAAGCTTACCGACTTTACCTAGGCGATTAACTATCTAAATTATATTTTCAAAACAATGCATTATGCAGTTTTTATAATGTATAAAATTAATAAATAAATGAGCTGCTCACAGCACTGTAAGTGGCGCTCACATTGAGATTTATTAAAATACTTCTAAACTAGCGAGATATACGCGGCGGAAATCGGCCCGGAAAACATCATGACATGAGGGGCCGATGCTGCGTGCATCGGGCTGGGACGGGTTACGTCGCAGTGCAGGAAAAATAGCGGGCCGGGACGGTGACGTTTTGTTACGCCAGTTTCCTATACGGGTGACGTAAAAAATATTACAATTCCGCGCGCTACGGGTGCGTTCGCGGGGGGCGGCCCGGACGGTAAAGTTGTCGCGGCGCTATGCCTGGATAAGGCCTGTTGGAGGAGACACGCGTGTCGTTGAACCGTACGAAATCTCTCACTGTCGGAGCGGCTGTTGCCGCGGTCTTGGCCGCGGGCCTTTCCCCGAGCGCGGCGCTCGCGCTCGAAAGCAAAACCTTCGTGGTCGGCTGGTTCTCCCACGCCACCAACAGTGTCGACGGCGACTGTGGCCCCGGCGGACCCAACCCGACCGTGCAGGAACAGTACCTCAAGGATCTCGCCGACCTCGGCATGTCGGGCGAGGAAATCGAAGCCCTCATCAAGGAACGTGATTCAAACGACGAAGGCCCGAACCGCATGTCGGAGATTATCCGCACACGCGGCCGCATCAATGGCGAGCCGGCCAACCCGTATATGTACCCGGCCACCGTGAAGGATCCCGGCTGGAAAGCCCTGGTCGGCACGAAGGCCTACGGCTTCGACCTCGACGGCAAGGGCCCCGATCAGCCGGGCAGCTTCACCCACGCCGACACGAACGCGAAGGGCATCGACCATATGTTCTACCGCGCCGTCGGCTGCTACCGCGCCTTCCGCGGCTCGCTCGATGGCCGCCCGACGTATTGGGATTGGGCCTGGGGCCAGTTGAAGGACTCCCAGCCCGCCTGGCTCATCACCGTCACCGCCGAGGACCTGTCGAAGGACGGCGAGGTCACCGTCACCTTCGACCGCGCCCTCGAGCATCTGGCCTCGAACGTCGATTCAACACCGCGCGCCGACGTCACCTACCGCATCGACCCCGATCCGCGCTCGCATAACGTGCTGAAGGGCCGGATCGAGAATGGGGTCGTCTCGGCCTCCATGGACGGCATGTTCCGCATGCAGCAGAACCCGCTCGCGCTGCCGGAACTGCGTCTCCAGAACACGAAATTCGAATTCAAGCTGCGCCGCGACGGCACCGCCGACGGCTTCATCGGCGGCTACCAGCCCTGGAGCGACCTCTACTTCGCCTTCGCCAGCGGCGGTCAGGCGATCGAACAGTGCATCGTGGGCGACGTGCCCGGCCTTTATTACCTCCTCAAGAAGAACGCCGATGCCCACCCGGACCCGAAAACCGGTGTCAACAGCTCCATCTCGGCCACCTACTACTTCGAAACAGTGCCCGCGTTCACGGTTCCGGCCGATGACGCC
>CANJEU010000146.1 GCA_947473445.1 Fidelibacterota bacterium
CTCCGCTCCCCGCGCCCAGTACATCGACCATCCCAAGCCCAAGTTCGGCGACGATGTCGAGCATGGCGCTGGCTTGGTCGCCGATGCCGCCGCGGCCCTTCAAGGGGTCGGACATGCCCGCGCCGGGAAGGTCCGGCGCGATCACCGACCGTTCGCGACCCATTTCGGACATCACAGCTTCATAAAGGGCGCTCGAGCCTTGCCCCGCGTGCAAGATCAGAAGGGGGCTGCGGGCGCCTTCCGGCCCCGACCGCCGGTAATGGATCTGGCCGTCCTGCCCCCACGCGTAAGCGCGGTGCACCCGTCCGGCAACGTCTGTCGTGCGGCTCATGGCGATCCCCAAATTGAAGGGTCCAGTATGCCCCGGACTGTTCCGAGCGTCATCCAAGCTTTATTGTACTTTCAGTGACATTCGAGGGGGACTGCCCGAAATGACCTATCGACGCTTCTGCGCTGGAATAACTGTGGCGCTCGCACTTGCCGGATGCGGGCCATCGTCCGATAGCGAAAAGACCCTCAATCTCTATATCTGGTCCGACTACGTCGCGCCGGACACCATCGCAAACTTCACTAAGAAGACCGGCATCACCGTCAACATGGATGTATTCGATTCCTCCGAACTCCTGGAAGCCAAGATGCTCGCGGGCAGTTCCGGTTACGATGTCGTCGTTCCCAACGGCCCCGTCTTGGCGCGTTTCATCAAGGCGGGCATGGTGCAGCCTCTCGATAAAACGAAACTACCCAACCTCGCCAACCAGGATCCCACTATCGCCGGGCGTGCGGCGGCGTCCGATCCGGGCAACGCCCACGGCGTCGTCTACATGTGGGGCACTTCGGGCATCGGCTATAATGTCGCCAAGGTGAAAGAAGTGCTCGGCGAAGACGCCCCGCTCGATAGCTGGAAGCTGATCCTCGATCCCGCATACGCCTCGAAGCTGGCGGCGTGCGGCATATATGTATTCGATTCTCCAGCCGACGTGTTCGAACTGACGCTTGCCTACCTCGGTAAGGAGTCGCACTCGACCAATCCGGCCGACTACGAAGCCGCCGCGGATGTTTGGCGCGGCGCGCGTCCGCATATCGCTAAGTTCCATAACTCCGAATATATTTCGGCGCTGGCGAACGGCGATATTTGCGTCGCCATGGGCTACTCGGGCGATATCTTCCAGGCCGCCGATCGCGCCAAGGAAGCCGATAAGGGCGTCGAGATCGGCTACAGCATTCCCAAGGAAGGCGCGGTCATGTGGTTCGATTTTCTCACCGTCCCAAAGGATGCCCCCCATCCAACGGCGGCCCATGCTTTCATCAACTATATCCTCGAGCCGGAAGTCATGGCGGCGATCACCAACGAGGTGTTCTACGCGAACGGCAACGCCAAGGCCGCGCCGTTCATTTCCAAAGAGATCCTGGAAGACCCCAACGTCTATCCGCCGCCCGAGATGATGCGGCGCCTGTTCACGGAGATGGCGCCCTCGGCGGAGATCGAATCTTTGCGCACGCGGCTCTGGAACGGCGTGAAGACCGGCACCTGACCTCGATGGCGCCCATCCTTAGCGTCGAAGGTATCTCCAAACGGTTTGGCGTGACGCTCGCGGTGGACAATGTTTCCCTGTCCGTCGGGCCGAACGAGTGCCTTGCGCTTCTCGGTCCGTCAGGATGCGGCAAAACGACGCTCCTCAGGCTCATGGCGGGTTTTGAAACGCCCGACGCCGGCGCCATCATGATCGATGGTGTCGATATGACGCGCAAGCCACCCTACGCCCGGCCTGTGAATATGATGTTCCAGTCCTATGCTTTGTTTCCGCACATGACGGTCGAGGACAACGTCGCCTTCGGCCTCAAGCAAGATGGTCTCCCGGCCGCCGACCGGTTGGCGCGGGTGAAGGAAGCCTTGGCCGCTGTCGAGATGGAGGCCTTCGCGCCGCGCAAACCCCATCAACTCTCGGGCGGGCAGCGCCAGCGCGTGGCCCTCGCGCGCTGCATCGCCAAGCGGCCGAAAGCTTTGTTGCTCGACGAACCCATGGCCGCGCTCGACAAGCATTTGCGCGAGCGTACGCAGCTTGAACTGCTGGTCTTGCGACGGCGCCTTGGCATTAGCTTTGTCGTTGTGACCCACGATCAGGACGAAGCCATGACCATGGCCGACCGTATTGTCGTCATGGAAAGCGGCAAGATCCTGCAGGCCGATACACCGCGCGCGCTCTACGAGCGTCCCGGGAGCCAGGCGGTTGCACGCTTTTTCGGCGATATTAATTTATGGCCTTCGGGCTTAGCTGTGCGGCCCGAACGTATTGCCCTATCGCGCGCGCCGGGCGGCGTCGAAGGCACGGTCACCGATATGATCTATCGCGGAACCACGACCACCTATCTTGTTCAAACCCACGATCTTGTTGTGCGCGTCCTCAGCGCGCACGCAGGCGATGCGCCGCAATTTCAAAAAGGCGAGAAGGTTTTCCTGAGTTGGCCGGACGATGCCGCGCGGACGCTCTGCCCATGACCGGTGCTGGCAAAGGCGCGCTTACGGCTGTGTGGCTCTGGATTGCGCTGGTGCTGCTTCTGCCTTTCGCCATCGTGCTCAAGATCAGCTTCGCAACGTCCCAGCTCGGCGTGCCGCCGTATGGCCCTCCTGTCAGCTTCAGTGCTTACGCGGCCCTCATTCACGACAATCTTTATCTCAATGCCTATCTCAGCTCGCTCCGCACCGCTTTCGTTGCGACCGTAATCGCGCTGCTGCTCGGCTATCCGATGGCCTATGCGATCGCCCGGTGCTCGCAGCGCTGGCGATCCATCCTCCTGCTTCTTGTGGTCCTTCCGTTCTGGACCTCATTTCTCATCCGCATTTACGCCTGGATCGGGCTTCTGCGTCCCACGGGGCTCGTCAACACGGTGCTCGAAAGTCTCGGCCTGATCGACGCGCCGCTACGCCTCATCAACACGGACGGCGCCGTGATGCTCGGCATCGTCTACACTTATCTTCCGTTCATGGTGCTGCCGCTTTATGCACGGCTCGAAAAGCTCGATCCCGCGCTGCTTGAAGCGGCCGCGGACCTGGGTGCACGGCCGTGGCGCGCCTTCCTCAAGATCACGCTGCCGCTCTCGCATCCCGGCATCATTGCCGGCTGCCTTCTCGTTTTCATTCCCGCCGTCGGCGAATTCGTGATCCCCGAACTTCTTGGCGGGCCCGACACGCTCATGATCGGCAAAGTGCTGTGGAGTGAATTCTTCACCAACCGCAATTGGCCCATGAGCGCGGCGGTTGCCGTGATCCTGCTCGCCCTCCTGATCGTGCCGATCATGTGGTTTCAAAGCGTTGGACATCGCGAGGCGCGGTCGTGACCGCGCGCGTCATCCTCGGCTTCGGCCTTGCCTTCCTCTATCTGCCCCTGCTCGTCGTGATGGGTTATTCCTTCAACGCCTCGAGGCTTGTGACGGTGTGGACCGGTTTCTCCACGCAATGGTACTTTGAGCTGTTCGCCGACCGGCAGATCATGCGTGCCGCCGGCATTAGCTTCATCGTTGCCTTCGTTTCGGCAAGCGTCGCCACCGTCCTCGGCATGGCTGCCGGTTACGCCCTTGCGCGCTTCGGCCCGTTTCGCGGCCGTGCGATTTTTGCAGGCCTCCTGGCCATGCCGCTTGTCATGCCCGAGGTGATCACCGGCCTTGCCCTGCTCCTGCTGTTCGTCGCCGCGCAAAGCGCCATGCCGTGGCTGCCGGGCAGGGGAGTCGGCACACTGATCATTGCGCACGCCAGCCTCACGATGGCTTATGTCGCGGTGATCGTGCAGGCGCGTGTTGCGGGCATGGCGCGGGACTATGAAGAAGCCGCCGCCGACCTTGGCGCAAAGCCCGCGGCGGTTTTCCTTTACGTCACGCTGCCGCTGATCGCGCCGGCGCTCGTCGCGGGATGGTTGTTGGCTTTCGTTTTGTCGCTGGACGATCTCGTGATCGCGAGCTTCACGTCCGGCCCGCAATCGACCACTTTACCGATGGTGGTCTTCTCCAGCGTACGCCTCGGCGTCAGCCCGAAGATCAATGCCCTCGCGACCATCCTCATCCTCGTGACGTTCGCGATGCTGGTCGTTGCGGGACTGCTATCGCGCAGACGCTCAAAATGAAAACGCCCCGCTTGGGGCAGGGCGTTTTCCTCGAGATTTATTCTTGCTCGTTCTGAATCAATGTTTCTCGTCCGGCCTCCTATCGCTTCCCGTCGATCGAAACTTCTCCGCGTTCGATCTTTACGGTCGCATTTCCTTTCACTTCGACCGAGGTCGTCGCTGCAAGCACCACGCAATCGCCGCATACATCCGCGATCCGCTGGCCCGCGCCGACCTTCTTGGTCTCGCTTCGTCCGTCGCTATGATTGATGGTGATCTCGCGCGCCGTTCGGTCGCGGTTGATAAGATCGACGGCGTTTGCCGTCGTCGTCGCCATCAATGTTACTGAAATCACTCCCCACACAAGTTGAGCGCGTCGCACGTCTCGCTCCGTCTCTCTCGCCTCAGCCCCCAGTTTGCAGTGCAATATTTTCCATGCCCCGTCTATCCGATCAAACGAATTTAAGCACGGGGTATGTTCGATAAAACCGATGGATCGGTAGGGCCCCATCCCCTGGCCCACCGCGAGAATTTTGTTCTAACCCACTGAAAAATATCTAGTTTATGATTGAATATTGTCGCTTGGCCTAAGGAGACACGCATGACGATCGTTTTGCACGAACTGGCCCTGGAGCGTGGAATTCTCTCCTCTCCCTTCTGCTGGATGGTGCGTTTCGCGCTTGCCCATAAGGGGCTCGATTACCAGTCCGCGCCCACCAGCTTTACCGGGATTCCCGCCATCTGCGGCGGCGGGCAAAAAATGGTTCCGGTGATCGAGGATGGGGGCCGCGTGGTCGCCGACAGCTGGGTCATCGCCGAGCACCTCGAAGCGGCGCACGCCGATCGTCCGTCGCTGTTCGGCGGCGCGCTCGGCCGCAACTACGCCCGCTTCGTCTTCGCGACGTTCACAACCCATATCCTGCGCGAGGCGGTCATAACCGTGACCGGCGAGGTCTATAAAAAGGTCCAGCCCGAAGACCGCGACTACTATCGCGACAGCCGCGCTCAGCGTTTCGGCATGCCCATCGAGGAGTTCACCGCAGCCCCCGTGGCCGAGCGCATCGCCGTGCTGCGGGCCACGCTCGATCCGCTGCGCACCGTGTTGAAGGATCAGCCGTTCCTCTCGGGCGCGGCGCCCCTCTATGCGGACTATGTCGCCGCGGGATTCCTGCTGTGGTGGCGCGCGGCCTCGCCCGAACGCGTGCTGGAGAAGGACGATGTCTTGATCCCCTGGTTCGAACGCATGCTCGCTTTGTATCCGCGCATCGCCAAGGACAGCACGCGCACGTGGGACGGCCCGTAGGGTAGCGCTAGGTGTGAAAAAACTTCTGTCTTTCGTCTATCGCTGCACGCCCATCTGGGTGACGCGCATCCTCCTGCGCTGCCTCAACCCCACGTTCAGCATCGGCGTAGCGGGCATCTTCCTGACGCCCGAGGGCAAAGTCCTCGTGCAGCGGCACGTCTATCGTCATCAATATCCTTGGGGGCTGCCGTCAGGATTTTTGGAAACCGGTGAGACACCCGAGGAAGGCGCGTTGCGCGAGCTGGAGGAGGAGGTCGGACTGAAGGCCACGGTCGAGGGCATTATCGGCAGCTATTTCATCCGTCCCCACCATCTCGAAGTCGCGGTGAAGGGAACGATTGATCCCGCGCAACCTCCGCGCCTCAGCCACGAGATATTCGAACTTGCTTACGTCGATCCGGAGTCGCTGCCGGGCGCCATGCCGGCCGATCAGAAGGAAATGGTGCGCCGGGCCGTGCGGGGCTTGCCGACGATCGCGACCCTCGAGACCTAGCCGCATTTCCGCAGGTTATCGCGTTTATGCGGCCC
>CANJEU010000147.1 GCA_947473445.1 Fidelibacterota bacterium
CGATGTGTTCGGAAGCCTGCGCCACGGCCGCGCCTGTCTATATCTATGCGCCTGCGGGGATGGTCACGGCCAAGCACGCCCGTCTGCACCGGCACCTTTACGATGCAACTTTCGCAAGACCCTTCGACGGCACTTTCACGCCCCTTGCGCATCCGCCCTTGAATGCGGCGGATGAAATCGCGCACAAGATCGAAGACCTTATCCGCCGCCATTTCCCCTAAAGGTTCCTGCATGCCGCGCTTTGCCGCAAACATCTCTCTGCTGTTCAACGAACGTCCCTTCCTGGAACGCATCAAGGCCGCCGCCGATGCCGGCTTTCAGGCGGTCGAGTGTCAGTTTCCCTATCACGTCGACGCCATCGATCTCGCTGACGCGTGCGGAACAGCCGGCGTCAAGCTCGCGCTGATGAACGCCCCGCCCGGCGATTGGAACGCGGGCGAACGCGGCCTTGCCGCTTTGCCGGGGCGCGAGCAGGACTTCCGCGATAGTATCGACGTCGCGTTTGAGTACGCCGAACTCGCCGAGGCCGAGCGAATCCACGTCATGGCGGGCTGTGTCCCCGAGGACGCCGACCCCGATGAAATCTGTGAGCTTTACGAAAAAAATATCGCCTACGCCGCCGACCACGCGAAGAACGAAGGGCTCGAGATCGTCATCGAGAACATCCTTCTGCCCGAGTACTTCCTGGTCCTGCCCGATCAGGTCGCCGACGTCGTGCGCAGGCTCGACCGCAAGAACCTCAAGATGCAGTTCGACTGCTATCACGCCCAGCGGACGCAGGGAAACCTAGCCGACTTCATCGAGAACAACCTCGACATCATCGGCCATGTGCAAATTGCCGGCGTTCCGGGCCGTCACGAACCCGACAAGTTCAACGAAGTGAACTGGCGCTTCGTCTTCGATTATCTCGACGCCCAGGGCTACGCCGGCTGGGTCGGCGCCGAATACAATCCCCGCGGCGACACCCTGCGCGGCTTAGCCTGGGGCAAGGACTGGGGCTTGGGAGCGAAGGAGTAAAGGCCGCTAAGCCGCGCGCGTCCGAAGCATGTTGTCGATCGCAAAGCCCTGGAACATGTCGACGCCAAGCTCGGCGCCCAGCGTCAGCGCTTGCAGATTGTCGATGCGGATCAGAACGGGCTGAATGCCGCAGCTCCGCATATATTTGAACGTCTTGCCGCGCTCGCGCAGCATATCCTCGGCGCCCGCGCGCCAGTGGACCTTGGCGTATTTCGCGCCGATATAGTCGAGGTCAACCAAGCCAAGCGTCTGTGGGAAGATCTTATCGACCCCGATGCTCGCGCCCATGGCCTTGATCATGCCGCGCGCGATTTCGAATTCATCGAAATGTTCGACGATGTCGGCCTGGCGGAACTCAAACACGATGCGCGACAATATCTCTTTGTCGGTCTGGTCCATGAAGTCGGCGAAGGCCGCCGTAAAGGTCGTCACCACGTTCACATTCAGCGAGAACGGCATCGGCGTCACCGATGTCATATGAGAGAACGAGCGCAGTACGATCTGGTCCAGCACGCGGGTGAACTCGTTGAACAGCGGCCCCGAGGCGCGCATCTCCACGTCGATGAACAGCGGCTTCCGTAACGCGTCCATGCTCACGTAATATTCGTGCATCGTCGGCGTCGGCGCGCGGCCCGGCGCGGACTGCACGACCATCTGATCGCGCATGAACGCCTTTAGGAACTTATCGGCTCCGAACTTGCGGAACGCGTGAAGAATGTTTTCGAGGTCGTCGGGCGACAGCGGCCGCAGTTCGTGGCGCTTAGCATCCGGATCGGCGGCCTTCTGTGCGTCGGCGGTGTATTTGGCGATGCGCTCGGCGGCGGCGCGGAAGTTCTGTCTCAGATCAAAAATCATCGCGAAGCGCGCCTGATTGATATTGCCGAAATTCTCCGGGCAATATTTCTCTACCGCGCGCAGCATCGCGACTTTCACGTCGCGCAGAATCTCAAGGGTCTTTGCGCCTTCAGCCGGAGCCAGCAGGGCGTATTCGGTGGGCGCTACGTGATACGTCGTCGCGCCGTAACGAGCAGCGACGTAGCACAGTCCCGCAACCAGCATCGAGATCATCTCGGGCGACTGCTTGCCTTGCGGCACCGCGCCGTTCACATCGACGATGAACAACTGCGTGTTGACGGTGGGAAGGTGGCGCCACTCGGCCATATCCTCGACCAGCCCGCGCAAATCTTTTGGGCGCTGAACGCCGGCACGCGGATGCGCTACTACGTTGGTCTGTTCGCTCACCTGTTAGCCCCCAGGTCACACGCCGCAAAGCCCTCCGCTCGCGGTCGGCGGGGCCGAAGCCCGCATCGCCAATGATCACTAAAACCTGTGCGCCAAGAATTCCATCGAGATTCTTTGATCTGTAATAATTCGCCGAAAATTCAGGCAAATCTCTACCCATCGGTGCGGTTTCGCGCCCGTCGCTCTATCCATGGTTCGGTTAACATGATCGAGCCGAATTCATTTTGAGCGCGGTCGCGAACGTGAAGCTTTGGAGTCGTGGAAAGCTTAACGCGCGGGCTGCCGCAGGCCCGGCACCACGGTCACCGGAATACCGATCTTGCCCGCGTACTTTCCTGTCACCGCTTCCACGAGCGGTCCAGGTTTTGCGCCGGGCGCGGCGCTGAGGATGAGGATCGAAAGCTCGGGATGTTCTTTCACAAGCTTGAACAATTCCGTGCGACGCGACCCCTGGCGCACATAGGTGTCGGGGGTACGTCCTGTCTCCTGCACGATGCGCAACGCATGCAGTCGGATAACGTCTTCGGCCTCGCGCCGTGTCTCCTGGTCGGCTAGTTCCGAGACGAATTTGAAATGGTGAAACTCGTGATCGACTTGATACACATACAGCAGCGCGACGCGCCCACCGGTCTTGCGCGCCCGTTCGCACGCATAATCGATCGCCGCCGGTAGTTCCGGGGATTCGTCCACCACCACCAGAAATAGCCGGTGGTCTTCAGGTGTGCGCGGTGCGACGGCGCTCATGCGTCGTTATCCCTGTTCGGTCTCGAAACCCGCGCGCATCCATCCAAGGATGCCGCCCTCCATGCGGGCGATTTTGCCGGTGAAACCAGCCGCGAGCGCCTTCTCCGCCGCCATGCCGCAGCGGACCCCGCTCTTGCAGTGGAATACGAGTTCCTTGCCCGTCGCATCGGGAATCTGGCCCGCATCGAAGGTCGACAGCGGCACCAGTGTCGCACCGGGAATATGCGCCTGCTCCCATTCGTTGGGTTCGCGCACATCCACGATCACCACATTGTTTCCCGCTCGCCACGCGTTCACTTCCGCGGGACTGACGAATGAAATCTGACCGGACATGGGCGACCCTCCAAAAATGCAGGCCCCAAGAATAGTTTACCGCTGGCCCTATGTGTATAGTTTCAGCATGGCATCAAAACCGAAGAAACACCGCCTCGGCCCTCAACTGCGCGTCTATCTGAGCCCGAACGATCACCTCGGGCCGGGCAAGGCCGATATCATGGAGCTCATCGCCAAGACCGGCTCGATCGTCGCCGCAGGCAAAGCCATGGACATGAGCTACCGCCGCGCGTGGCTGCTCGTGGACACCTTAAACAACATGTTCAAAACCCCGCTGGTCACAAAAACCAAAGGCGGGAAGGGCGGCGGGGGCGGCGCCGAACTCACGGCGCTCGGCAAAGACGTCCTCAAGCGTTACCGCAACATGGAAAAGAAAACCGCAAAGGCGATCGCGGGCGATCTCAAAGCGCTTTTGAAGGCGGGACGCACCTAAGGCGCGTCATACACCGCTGTGTCATCCTGGGGCTTGTTCCCAGGATCCAGGGTCGCGGAGTGCGATGTTTGAAACAGATTCGGTACGCTTTTCATTGCGCCGTGCCTGCAGCCCTGGACCCTGGGCACACGCCCAGGGTGACGGCTAGCATTCAATCTAACACCTCATTCAACACGTCCGCGAGCCGTACACCGGCCTTATCGATCTGCTCCAACGCTACCGGCCTATTCTGCCGGATATACCGGTCTCCGAAAAAATCGCCGCCGCTATTTCCCAGATAGCCTGTGGGCGGTGAGACGGCGACCCACAACGTCTCATTCGCCCACGACAGCGGCGTCTTCTTATCTGCGCCATATAAGCGTCCGGTCCAGGCGGCAGCGTTGAAGATCGTTGCGGCCGAGCCTTTGCCGGGCCGCGCGAACGACGCGATCAAGCCACGGTCCCAGACATCGTGCAGGTTGGATGACGATCCAAAAAACATGCCCGAGATCTGCCGCGCGGGCAGTTGATCGGCGAAGGTGATATTCGCGGGCTGATGCAGATCCGCGATCAGATGGGCGAGGAACTTCAGCGCCTCGGCCTTCTCCGCCTTAGGCGCGTTGCTCTTCAGCGTCTCGGTGTGTTTCTCCACTTGTGCCACCGCGCAGCTCTCTGGTCCCGCGCAGTCCCGCGCCATATCGAATTCGCGTGCGGCTTTCGGAAGCCTCATGCCATGCCAGGGTGCCGTGGCGGGACGCGCTTTAAGAATCGTATCGGCCCACACGCAGGCCTCGTAGAATTCCGTGTCTGCGGAACTGTCGAGCAGCGCCAGCACCTGTGCCTTGGCTGTGGCGTTCACCTGCTCCCACGCCACCATGCAAACGGCGCGATGTCCGTCCGGCGACCAAGCGCGGGCCGGCATGGTTCCCATCAAAAGAACAATGAGTGCGGCGGCGGCTCTCTCCATAAGGAAAAATTATAAGCGGTGAGGGGGATTCCGAAAAGTCGCTACCCGCGCTTGAGCGCCAATTTTAGGCCGCCCCAAACGGAACCCGCCTCGTGGTACCGGATGCCCCAGATGCAGCCCGCGACGATCCCGGCGACGGCGATGAACGACGCCGGCGCGAGGGTCGATAGGCCCGACAGACCTTGCCCAAACGTACAGCCCATGCCGACGGTGCCGCCCACGCCCATAAGCACCGCGCCGATCAGGCTGCGCACCACATCCTCGCGTATCGTGAAGGTATCGCGGGCCAGATTGCGCGTCATTGCGCCGGCGATGAAAGCGCCAAGCGGCACACCCAAGGTCAGCGCGACGGGAAACAGCGCCGGCATGCGGCCGCCGAAGCCGAGCACCAACTCGCCCAGCGGCGGCACAAAATTGATTGCGGTGAACGAGGTCGCATCGCTGCCGAGGAAGATCTGTCCCGCCACGAACCAAGCGGCCACGACGACGGCGCCGATGATCAATCCGCCCAGGATGTGATCGCGCGATTGCCGGAACCAGCTATCCTTCAGCGCCAACCACAACAGCGCCATGGCGAAGATCCACACGATGATCCAGCGCACGATCTCGGGATGGACAATCGGGATATTCCCGAATATCCGGTGCAACCCCGCCGGCCCGAAACTCTCCAGCACAGCGATGCGCGCGAGCGCCGCGTGGGCGGGTGCGAATAAGGTCATTGTCGCGGCCGCCGAGAGGCCGATGACCCCAAGGATCGCCAGCGACTTCAACGATCCCGCGCCGGCCCGCGAAAGGCTCCGGCTGATGCAGCCTCCGCCAAGCGCCATGCCGAAGCCGAACATCACGCCGCCGACCAGGGCCGGTAGCCACAGGATGACCGGCAGTAGGCTCGTCGCCCGGTCGAGCGGCACGAGCCCAGCCGCATCCAGCCCATGAGTGCCCAGCACGGCGACGCCGGCCGCCAGGATCCACGCCCGCGCCCGCCGCCAGTCCTTGGCAAACAGGATGTCGGCGATTCCCCCAAGGGCGCAAAAATTGGTCAGCAGAACCGTCGCGCCGATGATGGCGCCCAGGGTCAACCCTGTGGATATTTCGAAAGTCGGCAAATGCATCCTTCTCTCTAGCTCAGTCCCATGGCTGGGCACTACAGTCCCGCACCACCGCAGCACCGAGGCCATATCCTTTGC
>CANJEU010000148.1 GCA_947473445.1 Fidelibacterota bacterium
CGCGCGGCGTTTCCTCGACTCGTTCATCGTGATGGTAAAGACCTGATTTCCCTAGTAAGACCGTTCCACGCACGAATCACACTTGGAGTAAGCAATGGCCGGCAGCGTCAACAAAGTCATCCTCATCGGCAACCTCGGCAAGGATCCCGAAGTCCGCTCGATGCAGAACGGCGGCAAGGTCGCCAATCTCTCCCTCGCGACCTCTGAGTCGTGGAAGGATAAATCGACCGGCGAGAAGAAAGAGAAAACCGAATGGCACCGCGTCGTGATCTTCGGCCAGCTCGCCGACATCGCCGAACGCTTCCTCAAGAAGGGCTCCAAGGTTTACGTCTGCGGCTCGCTGCAAACACGTAAGTGGACCGACAAGGACGGCGCCGAAAAATATTCGACCGAGGTTGTCCTGCAGGGCTTCAACTCCGAACTCACCATGCTCGACGGCAAGGGTGGCGGCGGCGGCGGTGGCGGCGGAATGGGCGATGACGGCGGCGGCTGGGATTCGGGCGCTTCCATGGATGCCCCGCGCAGCGGTGGAGGTGGCGCCAAGAAAGCGCCCGCCCGTGACGATATGGACGACGATATTCCGTTCTAATGCAGATTCTCTGGATACTTCTGGTCGCGTTCGTCGCGACCCTGCTGGCGGCCATCGCATCCAACTACGATGCGCCGCTGGCGGCTGGCCTAATGATCGGCGCGAGTTTTTATCTCACCGGCTTCACCGCGCTCGCGATCGCGGGCGCCTTTGATGCCGGCGCCCGCGCGCGGCGCATCTTCGGCGCGCTGATGCTTTTCCTCGGCTCTGTCTCGGTCGCCTCGGCGCTGCTCATCACAGCGCTCAAGACCTACGCCAAATATTTTCCGGTCTAAAAAAGCCCGCTTGAAAAGTAAGGGGGCGCGCCGTTTCCAGCGCGCCCCCTTCGGCGTCCCCCGACCCCTTATCGGTAGTAGGCTTATTCTTCGGCGAGAACTTGTTTGTCTTGCGCCTGCTGCACGCCTGCGCCGAGCATCGGACGGCCGAAGACATACGGCGTCTGTGGCTGCATCGATTCCGCAACTTCGATCATGCTGCTGGTCGGATTGAGCTCTTCGGCCTTGCGGTAACTGGCCTTCGCGGCGCTGCGGAAGCCCGCCGCCGAAAGCGCGTTACCTTTATTGACGTGAACACCCCAATCGCTGGCATCAAGCGCGAGGCTTGCATTGCAGGCGTGAATGGCCTGCGCGGCGCGGCCGATCTGCGACAGATGGATGCACAGATGATTGAGGCCCGCGGCTTTTTGCGCTGACGTCAGATCGGGAAGCGCGAGCAAGTCGCGGGTGGCGGCAAGGCCGGTTCGCCATTTCTCAGAGATGATGGCCTGGGAGCTCTTGTCGAGCAGATTGCTATACGTATCGGCCTGAGCAGCCGAAACGGCCGAGAAGGAAACCAGCAAAGCGGCGAGAGCAAAAACGTTCTTCATGGCTACGATCCTTTGAGGGATGCGCGGAGTAGCCTCCCTAAGCAGTGTCAGGTTTGCAGACCTGCTACCCCTCGACCAATGAAGTTTTCGCGTCGCAGCAGTTTATATATTGCACTGCGAAACAAGAGGCGTACAGTGAAGTATCCCGGTTCACAAACGCCCATGAAATCTGGCTAAACAACAGTTTAGACGCCTGCGCGCCTAGACGGTCGCCCCGTCATATTCGCGGCGCATCCGGGCCACGAGATCGGCGACGCTCGGGACATCGTCAATCGTTCCGACCCCGTGGCCGGCCGACCAAATGTCACGCCAAGCCTTGAACTCGTCGGGACGTTCGTCGATGCCGAGATTAGCGCCTTCGCGCACGCCGCTGACCTTGGCCGGATCAAGGCCGCGCGAGGTGATCGACGTCTTGAGATAGTTGGCGGGCACGCCACTGAAGTAGGGCGTGTAAATGATGTCGGCCATGGCGCTCTGTACGATCATTTCTTTGTATTGATCGTCCGCTGCGGCTTCTTTCGTCGCGATGAAGCGCGTGCCCATGTAGCCCATATCCGCCCCCATGAGCTGCGCGGCTTTCACCTGCGCGCCGTTCGAGAGCGCGCCGGCCAGAAGGATCGTGCCGGCGAAGATGCGCCGCACCTCGGCGACAAGCGCGAACGGCGACATGGTGCCCGCGTGGCCGCCGGCGCCCGCGCTCACCAGGATCAAGCCATCGACGCCGGCCTGAATGGCCTTCTGTGCATGGCGGAGCGTGGTGACGTCATGGAAGACGATGCCGCCGTAGCCATGAATATGCTTCACGATTTCGGAAGGCTCACCGACCGATGTGATCACGAACGGCACCTTATGCTTGACCACCAATTCCAAATCCGCGGCGAGCCGAGTGTTGGTCTTGTGCACGATCAGATTGGCGCCGTAAGGCGCGGCCTTTGGATCGTTCTTCAAGGCCTCGGAGATTTCGGTCAGCCACTGGTCGAGCATTTCGATCGGGCGCGCGTTCAAGGTCGGAAATGAGCCGGGGATGCCGGCCTTGCACTGGGCAATCACCAGCTGCGGGCGCGAGACCAGAAACATGGGCGCGCCGACGACCGGCAAACTCAAACGGCCGCGAAACAGTTCCGGTAATGCCATCATTCCCCCCGTGAAACACTTCGCCTTTTCGTATCACGCCCGGCGCGAATGGCAAAAAGTCGCCGCCGCGTTCCCATGCTGCAGCGCAGCATTTCCGAGGGAGTGCTCCACGGCCTTCGCGTCGCTCTTCGGACGGGATCGGTGTGCGTAGGATCCGCGGAGCCGCAGTCAAGCAACCTACAAGGGCTCGATTCGCGGCAATTCGTGGCAACGGCCACCTTGTGGCGCGCGAGGGCGCCAATAGCCGATGCAGAGGGAAGGCTGTGCTCTGAGCTCAGAAGGCCGAAAACAAGGCATCCTGAGGCGATTCCGACCCGGCTGGGACCTGTCGATGGCCCGGGGAGGGCAACGTTGTACCGGCCGCGCGCGATCTGCTAGATTTTGTGGGTCCTTATTGTCCATCTCCGGGCGGCCAGACTGACCCGCGTCGTGGCTCCTTCAACCTCGTTTGGTTTGGCGTGTGCAGCGCAGCAAAGTTGGCCGGAGCGAGGACATTTTTTTTGAATTTTAGTGAGTGAGCCGGTGAGCGAAACGACCCCGAAACCGACGCCCTTGGATTTTACGCCCGTCACCATCGAAGACGAGATGCGTCGCAGCTACCTCGACTACGCGATGAGCGTGATTGTTAGTCGCGCGCTGCCGGATGTGCGCGACGGCCTCAAGCCCGTGCACCGGCGCATCCTCTACGGGATGAAAGAGGCCGGCTACGAATATAACAAACCGTTCCGTAAGTCGGCGCGCATCGTCGGGGACGTGATGGGTAAATACCATCCGCACGGCGATCAATCGATTTACGACGCCATGGTGCGCATGGCGCAAGACTTCTCGATGCGCCTGCCTCTGATCGACGGACAGGGCAACTTCGGCTCGATGGATGGCGATTCACCGGCGGCGATGCGGTACACGGAATCGCGTCTGGCCAAATCCGCGCACTCGCTGCTCGACGATATCGACAAGGAAACCGTCGATTTCCAGCCCAACTACGACGAAAGCGAGTCTGAGCCCGTCGTTGTCCCGGCGCGTTTCCCGAACCTGCTCATCAACGGCGCGGGCGGCATTGCCGTCGGCATGGCCACCAATATCCCGCCGCATAACCTTGGCGAAATCATCGACGCCACCTGCGCGCTGATCGACGATCCAGCGACCACCGACGAACGCCTCATGGAGATCGTACCCGGTCCTGACTTCCCGACCGGCGGCATCATCCTCGGCCAGTCGGGCAGCCGCGCCGGCATGATGACCGGCCGCGGTTCGGTTGTGATGCGCGGCCGCTGCGAAATCGAAGAAATGGGCAAGGATCGCCAAGCCATCATCATTACGGAAATTCCGTATCAGGTGAATAAGTCGGCCATGATCGAGAAGATGGCCGAACTGGTGCGCGACAAGCGCATCGAAGGCATCAGCGATTTGCGCGATGAATCCGACCGCCGCGGCGTGCGTGTGGTCGTTGAAGTCAAACGCGACGCGATCGCCGACATCGTCCTCAACCAACTCTACAAGTTCACACCGCTGCAGACGAGCTTCGGCGTGAACATGCTGGCCATCCATCACGGACGGCCCGAACTGATGAGCCTGCGCCAGATCCTGCTGGCGTTCATCGAGTTCCGCGAAGAAGTCATTCGCCGCCGTACGGTCTACTTGCTCGCCCAAGCCCGTAATCGCGCGCATACCTTGGTCGGCCTCGCCATCGCTGTGGCCAACCTCGACGAAGTGATCAAATTGATTCGCGCCGCCAGCGACCCGGCGACAGCAAAAGAACAACTGATGGCCCGCGACTGGGCCGCCCAGGACGTCGAGCCGCTGGTCGAGTTAATCGATGAACCCGGCCGTAAGGTTATCGACGGGAAGTACAAGCTTTCCGAAGAACAGGCCAAAGCTATCCTTGATCTGCGCCTGCATCGCCTGACCGGTCTCGAGCGCGACAAGATTCATGCGGAGTTGAAGGAGATCGGCACGCAGATCGCCGATTATCTCGACATCCTGCGTAGCCGCGAGCGCCTGTATTCCATCATGCGCATGGAACTGCAGGAGATGAAGGCCGAGTTCGGCACCCCGCGCCGCACGACGATCGAAGAGTTGGAATTCGAAACCGACATCGAAGACCTCATCCAGCGCGAAGACATGGTCGTGACCGTGACCAATACGGGTTGGATCAAGCGCGTCCCCCTGTCGACCTATCGCGCCCAGCGCCGTGGCGGCAAAGGCCGCGCGGGCATGGCGACGAAGGAAGAGGATTTCGTTCAGGCGCTCTATATCGTTAATACCCACACACCCGTGCTGTTCTTCTCGACCCATGGCATGGTCTATAAGCTGAAGGTCTACAAACTTCCTGTCGGCACGCCGCAGAGCCGCGGCAAAGCGATGGTGAATCTTCTGCCGCTTAAGGACGGCGAGACGATTTCGACCGTCATGCCGATGCCGGAAGACGAAAGCACTTGGGACCAGTTGAACGTCATGTTCGCCACCGCTGCGGGAACGGTCCGCCGTAACGATCTGTCGGACTTCGTGAACATCAATCGCAGCGGTAAGATTGCCATGAAGCTGGAAGAGAGCGGCGACCGGCTCATCGGCGTGTCGACCTGCAACGACCAGAACGATGTGCTTCTGTCCACGCGCGAAGGTAAGTGCATCCGGTTCGAAGTGTCCGATGTGCGCGTCTTCCAAAGCCGCTCGTCGGTCGGCGTCCGTGGGATCAAGCTTGGCGAGGGGGATGAAGTCATCTCCATGTCTATCCTCAAGCACGTGGATTTCGACACCGAAAGCCGCGACGCCTTCCTGCGCATGGCCAGAAAACTGCGCGGCAGCGATGAGACTGAAGAAGCCGGCATTGAAGAGGTCGCCGAAGGTGCGGGCTCTTCGACAAGAGTCCTCACGGATGAGGAATTCAAGCGATTTGCCACGGGCGAGGAATTCATCCTCACCGCCACGCGCAATGGATTTGGTAAGCGTACGTCGGCCTACGAATACCGCATCACTGGCCGCGGCGGTCAGGGTGTGGTCTCTATCGCCACCACCAAACGTAACGGCGATGTCGTCGCGTCCTTCCCCGTTGCCGACGTCGATCAGGTGATGATGATCACCGACGCGGGACGGCTAATTCGTATTCCTGTCGCCGATATCCGGGTCGCGGGGCGCTCTACGCAGGGTGTGACGTTGTTCGCCACGGGCGAAGACGAGCACGTCACTTCGGTTGCGCATCTGCCGCTTGAAGAAAACGGTGAAGAGCAGATCGCCGAAAGCGTATAATCGCGCAGAAGAAGAGCGGCTCGCGAGGGATAGATCATGGCCAAGAAGCAATCGCGCGCGCCCGTTGA
>CANJEU010000149.1 GCA_947473445.1 Fidelibacterota bacterium
ATTTCAAAGGCCCCCTGAGCCGCAAGCGCCGGCTCATGACCGTCGAAGCGGTCATGCTCGACAGCCGCAACAAGGCGATCCTTCTGCGTCGCGACAATGTCGAACATCTGGTGCTGGTGGGGCCGAACACCAGCCAGATCATCGAAACCGGAATCCCCGCGCCGCAAACCGCACCGCCCGCGCCCGCGGAAACACCACCGAGCGATGCGGCAGCCGTCGCCGCCACGCCCATCGACGCCACGCCAGCGACCCGCTTTAGCCAATGGATGAAGCAATGAGCCGCGATAAAAAACTGTCACTTGCCCTGGTCGCAGGGCTCGCGGCCCTCACCCTTGCGATGCCAGCTTTCGCGCAGAGCCTGAGCATCGACCTCGGCGGCGCCACCGACGCCACCGGGCCCAACTCGACCAGCGGCCGCATCGTTCAGCTTCTGCTGCTGATGACGGTCCTGAGCATTGCGCCGGCCATTTTGATGATGGTCACCTCGTTCACCCGCATCGTCATCGTACTTTCGATTCTGCGCCGCGCGCTGGGCACCAACACCACGCCGCCCAACGTCGTGATGATGTCGCTGGCGATTTTCATCACCGTGTTCGTCATGATGCCCACCTTCCAGGCCTCGTGGGACAACGGGGTAAAACCGCTGATCGACGGACAGATCACCGAGCAGGAGGCCTTCACCCGCGGCACGCAACCCTTCCATCAATTCATGATGCGCCATGTGCGCGAGAAGGACCTTTCGCTGTTCATGAATATGGCGAACGTGCCGCAGGTGGCGACGCCGGAAGAAACCCCCCTGCAGGCGCTGATCCCGGCGTTCATGATCTCGGAGCTGCGCCGCGCCTTCGAGATCGGGTTCCTGATCTACGTACCCTTCATCATCATCGACATGGTGATCGCCTCGGTGCTCATGTCCATGGGGATGATGATGCTACCGCCCATGATGCTGTCGCTGCCGTTCAAGCTGATCTTCTTCGTCCTGGTCGACGGCTGGTTCCTGCTGGTCGGGAGCCTGGTGGCCAGCTTCTCCGGAGGATAGTGACGGAGCTATGCATTCCACGCGCCGATCGTGACGGCCGCGACCGAAAATTGGCGACAGTGGCGACAGGCGACACTTTCCAGATTTCGCAACCTTGCGAATGACTTGGCCGAAAATCACGCTTGGCGACACTTTGGCGACAGTTTGCGACACTTTGCGGTAGCTATGCAGGTGCGGCAGAACCTCCGAATTCTCGCGCGTCATGTTTGACGCGCCGCGTCGTTAGGGAGGCCATGCCCTTCCTCACTCATTTCACAATGTCAAACAGCGCGACAAGCCTGCGCCCGCACCCCATTTTTCGTCGAGCGATCTTTGGGTGCGCGGTGAATTTAATGATTCAAAAAATCGGTTTTGTGCTTCGGGCGAGTCGGCTACCGTCGCGGCATGAAACATCGCGCTTTCGCCGTCAGTCTCCTGGCCGGATCGGCCGTCGCCGCGAGCTTTGTCTTCGCGCCGCGCCCGCCGGATCAATCTGACATCACCGACCTGTTCGATCCCGCGGCAATTGCACGTAACATGTGCGGCGCGACCGAAAGCCTGAGCACGTTTGGGATTCCTCCCGCGGCCGCGGCAGATATCGCCCCGGCGACCAAGATTTGGCCCGGGCTCGGGGAGCATAGTTTCAAGATCACGACCACGAGCCAGCAAGCACAAGCGTTCTTCGATCAAGGCCTGCGTCTCGTCTACGGGTTCAATTTCGGCGAGGCGTTGGCCTCGTTCCGCGCGGCGCAGGCGCTCGACCCGGCGTGCGCCATGTGTTTTTGGGGCGAAGCGTTCGCGCTCGGCCCGACGCTGAACGCGACGATGCCCGAGGCCAATAACGCGCCTGCTCTCGCCGCGGTACAAAAAGCTGAAGCGTTGGCCCATGACAAGGATCACCCGACGACGCCGCGCGAGCGCGGGCTGATCGCCGCGCTGAAGGAACGCTATTCGGCCGACCCTCATAAAACGCGCGAGGCGCTGAACGCGGCCTATGCGGACGCCATGTATCGCGCCTATCAACTGTTCGACGGCGACGTCGATATGGCGACGCTGCACGCCGACGCAGCACTCAATGAAAGCCGCGTGACCGGCTGGTGGACACCCGATGGCCGACTGCCGACCCCGCGCGCCGCGTCCGCGCTTGTGGCGCTGGAACGCGCGTTGAAGGTCGACGGCGCACATGCGGGCGCCATCCACTATTATATCCACGCCATGGACAGCTCGCCCCGGCCCGAGCGCGCCGAGCCGTTCGCCAACAAGCTTGCCGGGCTCATGCCGGGCGCGGGGCATATCGTTCATATGCCGGCACATATCTATTATCGCCGCGGCCGTTATATCGACGCGCTCAATGCCAATATCGACGCGCTGAAGGTCGATGACGCTTATCTCGGCGCCGACAATAGCGCCGACAATGTCTATCGCTACCAGCTCTACGCGCACAATCTGCACTTTGGTTTTGCATCGGCGAACATGGCGGGCGACGAGAAGAATGCGCTCGCGCTTGCCGGCAAGCTCGACGCCTTGCTGGCGCGCGGGGTGGTGCAACGGCCCGACTACTACGCCGCTGCCGCCTACTACCCGCGCGTGCGCTTTGCGAGCAGCAAGGAGATTCTTGCGCTGCCCGCACCGGCCGATACCGCCATTTTTCCCAAGGGGATCTGGCATTACGCGCGGGCGTCGGCGTTTGTGGCGGCGAGCGATCTGAACGCCGCGCGCGCGGAACTCGCCGCGCTCGAGCGCCTGCGCAAGGAAACCGATCTCGAAAAGATGCTGATGTCCTACTCGCGCACACCGCAGATGCTGCTGCTGGCCGAGGAAGTCGTGCGTGGCCGCATCGCCGCGCAGGAGAAGAATTGGGACGAGGCCTTCAAGCACTTCGCCGCCGCGATCACGGTGCAGGGTCAGGTACGCGGCTTCGACCCGCCAGCGTGGGATTTCCCCGTGAAACAAGCCCTTGGCCTCGCGCTGTTGAAAGCCGGCCGCACCGAGGACGCCATGAAAGTTTTGCGCGAAGCGTTGATGGATGCCCCCAACAACGCAACTGTGCTTTACGCCCTCGCGCAAGCGTCCGAAGTCCTGAAAGATAGTCCTGCCGCCTCGCAGTACCGTCTGCTTTACAAGCGCGCGTGGGCCGGACGCGATGCGCCGGACTTAAATAGAATTTAGACAGCCCAACACGATCAGGTGCGCCGCAGCCCCTTGCCTGCCATCGCGTCGCACGCCTATACTGAACCAAATGGTTCATTATTCACAGCCCCGTGTTAACGCTTCGTTTGCCGCGCTTGCGGACGCCACACGTCGCGGCGTTCTGGAGCAGCTGGGGCGCGCGGACGCGTCGATCTCTGAACTTGCTGAGAAATTCCACATGACCCTCACGGGTATGAAGAAACATGTGGGCGTCTTGGAACAGGCGGGGCTGGTCACGACGGAAAAGGTCGGGCGTGTGCGGACCTGCAAGCTGGGGCGGCGCCGCCTCGAGGAAGAGGCGGCGTGGATCGAAAGATATCGTCAGCTTTGGGCCGCGCGTTTCGACGCGTTGGACGCGGTCGTCGAGGAACTGAAGCGGAAGGACAAGGCCGATGGGCGCGGAAAGAGAAGTTAAGACGATGAAGAACTCTACGACCGTGGAGCGGACGTCCGAGCGTGAGCTTGTCGTCACGCGCACCTTCAACGCTCCTGCGCGCCTGGTATTCGAGGCTTGGACCACGCCCGCGTTGTTCATGCGCTGGTGGGTTCCGAAGTCCTTTGGATTGACTCTTCTTTCCTGCGAATTGGATGTCCGTGTCGGAGGCGGCTACCGTCTGGAGTTCGGCCATCCCGCCTCGGAGCAGCCTATGGCATTCTTCGGCAGTTATGTCGAAGTGACGCCATATTCGCGCCTCGTCTGGACGAATGAAGAAAGTCCCGATGGCGCCGTCACGACCGTGACCTTTGAAGAAAAAGGCGGGATGATCCGCGTCGTGGTCAACGATCTTTATCCTTCGAAGGAAGCGCTCGACGCCGCGATCGCTTCGGAAAGCACCGGAGGATTCCCCGAGCAGTTCGAGCAGTTGGACGCGATTCTCGCCACGCCCAGCGCGCGCCCAACCCCGCGTCCGCTCGGGTTTTAGCGGGCGGGGATTAGCGGCGTTCCGAATCGCCGCATGCGACGGACGGTTGCCTTCCAAGAGAATGGCAAATGTCCGGGAAAACAGGATAGGCTGACGCCCACAGTGAGGCTTTGCTTCGGGGGAACGCCAGCCGCATGACGGAAAAAACAGCCGGACTTTTGCGCGCCATCACGCCATTCGGCGCGGCGCTTTTGGTGCTGAACGGGATGATCGGCGCGGGCATCTTTGTGCTCCCGGCGACGGTGTCGGCCACTACGGGGAATTGGGCGCCGTGGCTATTTGTGCTGGTGGGTCTGTTCTTTATCACCATCGCGCTGTCGTTCGCTGAACTTGCCAGCTACTTCAAAGAAACCGGCGGACCTGTGCTTTATGCGGGCACCGCGTTTGGGCCGGCGGCGGGTTTCGCGGCCGGGTGGATGTTGTGGCTGGGGCGGGTGACCGCCATCGCCGCCAATCTCAACGTAGTCGTCACCTACCTTGGACCCTACTGGTCCTTCGTCGCGGGCGGCGTCGGGCGCATCGTCTTTATCGGGGCCGTGTGCGCGGCGCTGGTGGTGGCCAATGTCATCGGCGTGAAGCAGGGCGTACGCACCGTTGCGATCTTCACCGTGCTGAAACTCACGCCGCTTTTCCTTCTTGTGTTCGCGGGCCTAACCTATGTCGGCGGCGACACGATGCCTGGACCCGCGCCGTCGCTGGGCACCCTGGGCGCAGCGGTCTTGCTGTTGATCTATGCCTTCGTCGGGTTCGAGGCGGCGCTGGTGACGGCGGGTGAAACGCGCAACCCGCGCCGCGCCCTGCCGCGGGCATTGATGTTCACCATGATCGGCACCGCGCTGCTTTATTGCCTGATCACGCTTGTTTATGTCGCCGTGCTGCCGACGGGGGGCGTTGAGAACAAGACCCTTGCCGATGTGGCCGCGGCGCTGGGCGGACCGGTGGCCGCGACGGTTATGGCCTTCACCGTCATCTTCTCGGTCGGCGGTAACGTGGCTTCAGCGATGGTCACCTCGCCGCGCCTGACCTATTCGCTGGCGGAAAACAAATGGCTGCCGAAATGGTTTGGCCACGTTCATGCGAAGTTCGCAACGCCCGATCACTCCATCCTGCTCTTCGGCGTCATGGTGTTCATTTTCTCCGCATCGAGTTCGTTCGTGTTCCTGGCGGCGGCGAGTTCGCTGGCGCGCATCCTGATCTACATCCTGTGCATCCTTGCCCTGCCCAAGCTGCGCAACACACTCAGCCCCGAGGCGAAGGAAGATGCGTATAGGCCGCCGGGGGGCCTCGCCGTGCCGGGGATCGCCCTCGTGCTGTGCATTTGGGCCTGCACACAGGCCACAATGGGATCTTGGACCGTTGTGGCTGGCGTCGTCGCGGTGGGATTGATTCTGTACATGCTGGCGCGCATGCGCACCGCGTCAGGAAACTAGGCTTTCTTCTTTTGTGTAGGGGAACCCCTTGAGATTCAGAGCAAGAGTTCTGTGCGTTCTCTTCGCCCTCACCGTGACGGCAAGCGAGGTAAACGCGGCGAGCCTTTCGGAAGCGCAAAAAACAAAAGTCGATGAGATCGCCGTGGCCTGGATCGCGTCAGGAAAAACGCCGGGCATGGTGGTGGGCATCGCGTCGGACGGAAAGATGCTGTACGCGAAGGGCTACGGCAGCGCCGACCTTGAGCAGAACGTGCCCATGGCGGCCGACAGCATTCTTCTGATCGGCTCGATCACCAAGCAGTTCACG
>CANJEU010000150.1 GCA_947473445.1 Fidelibacterota bacterium
ATCTTCTCGGCCTGGGTCTGCAGACGGCCGTCGAGGGTGGTGTGAATCACAAGATCGCGGTCGAGCGAGCCGACATAGGCTTCCGCCTGGCCCACGACCCAATCGGCAAAATGGCGGCCATAGATCGTCGGGTTGATGACGCCTTTGAGTGTCGGGCTCGCGTTCTTGCGGGCCGCCGCGCCCTGCTCGGCGGTCAGAACGCCGGTTTCGACCATGGTCGATAGAACGACTTCCGCGCGGGTCTTGGCGAGGTCGGGATCGCGCACCGGGTTATAGCGGGAGGGGGCTTTCAAAAGGCCGGCCATCATGGCGGCCTGGTACACCGTCAGGTCTTTGGCCGGCCGGCCGAAGTAGCGCTGCGCTGCCGCTTCGATGCCGTAGGTCCCAGCGCCGAAATAGACGCGGTTCAAATAGAGGCTGAGAATCTCGTCTTTGCTGAAGCGCTGCTCAAGCTTGATGGCCAGCAAGGCTTCGCGGATTTTGCGCGCGAGCGTGCGGTCGGGCGTCAGGAACAGGTTCTTGGCCACCTGCTGGGTGATGGTCGAGCCACCTTGCGCCACTTGGCCGGCCTGCACGTTCACAACAATCGCACGCAGCAACGCGCGCGGGTCCACGCCCATATGTTCATAGAAGCGCCGGTCTTCCACCGCGATCACCGCGCCCGGCACGTGGGCCGGAAGCTTGCGCAGGTCGATGGACGGACCATAGATGTCGCCGAAATTGGCGATCTCCCACGAACCGGAGTCCACCACTTTGATATTGGGCTTACGCGTCAGGATCGCTTCATCGACAGCCGGCAAGCCTAAGGCGAAGAAGCCGAGCACCCCGGCGCCGAGGGCGCCGAGCAGGATCAGTGCGGCAAGGGCATTGGACAGCAACGTCCCGGCCAGAACGAGACCACGACCAGTCTTGGCACCTTTGCTGGCCTTCTTGCGCGGACGATCTTCATCGTCCTCGCCGTCGCCTCCGGATTTGCGCCGCTTCGATGGCATCTTAAAAAAGAACCCCTGACAGCCGCGGTTTTGACGGCTAAATACGGCGGTTATAGGGCTAGTATATCACAGAACTCTACTGAAGGTGCTCCATGGCCAAGGCCAAAAAGAAAGCCGCGAAAAAAGCCGTCAAAAAATACGCCAAGCCCGCCTCGCGCAAGGCCGTGAAGAAGAAGACAATTGCAAAGCGAAAGCCGGCGGCGGCAACGCGCGGCAAGAGCATCAAGCGCGCCGTAAAGAAGAAGTCGAGCCCCCGTGGTCCGCGCCGCGCCAGCCGCGCGCCGCAGGGTGTGCAGCTCGGGGTTTCGCTCGATCTTGATAACCGCCTGCGCGACCTCGCCACGCAGATGGAAAAGAGCCTGGAAGAAATCTTGATTCAGGCGCTGACGGAATTCGCCGACAATTGGGAAGACCACTTGAACACGGTCAAGACTCTCAGTGCCGGTGACGACCGTATGCAGCTCGCCGTCCGCATGGATGACGACGACGCCACGCCCTGACGGCGTCGCAGCGGCTACATCTCCAGGGTAAAGCGCTTTTCCGCGAGCACTTTACCGTTCGCCATCACCTCGACTTTATGCGCGCCGGGATAATAGACCCGGGTCGTGATGGGCCGGATGGCGTGCTTGCGCGAAAGCGTGATGGTTTCCCCGGGCGCCAGGGTGAAGGCCTTCCATTTGAAGACCTTCGCGGAGCTTCCGCTTTTCTTGCGGTGGTGCACCACATAGTCGAGCACGATTTTTTGGGCTGTGCGCGCGGTGCTGACCAGCCGCACTTTCAAGGTCAGCGCATTGCCGAAGGTGAGGGCCGCCGGACTGAGCGCGAATTTCTCAAGCGTGACCTTGGCGTCGGGGGCATACCCCAGCGCCTCCAGGGTGGGGCGATGGCCGGCCTTAATGAGCGTGCGGCAGGCGTGACGCACGAGACGCGCGCGCTCCGGGCTTGCCTCCTTCAGCCAGCGTGATGCAAGCGCCGCCACCAGTTCGGGATGATCCTTAGCGATATCGTTGATGCTGTTAGCGACCGAACGGCGCACATAGTCCGAGGGATCATCGCGCAGTAATTCGAGCAGCGGCAGAATCGGCGCGGGGTCTTTCACGAAGGCTTTGAGCTGCATGCCCCACGGCAAGCGCGGGCGCGTGCCTTCCGACACCAGGCGCCGGACATGAGCGTTCTTGTCCTTGGCCCAGCGCGCCAGCACGCGCAGCGTTTCCTCGGGATACCGCGCGATGAAAGGCCGGATCGCAAATTCCGAGGTGCTGCGGATTGTCAGCTCACGCAACGTGGCCAGCGAGTCTTTGAGATGACCAAGACCGTTCGCCGCCACATATTCCCCGAACGGCAGGATTGCCCAACCGGCGATGCCTTTGCCTTGATCAGGATGGAGTTCGCCGTCCGGACCAAGCGGCCGCAACGCGCCGGTCACGATGCGCAGCGCCTTTGGCACGTCGGCCGGCAGCCGCGCGCCAAGGGCCGCGGCGATCTGATGGGCGCGTTGTTTGAGCTCGAGCGCTGAGAAATTATGAAGCGCCGCCGCCGTAAAGGCCTTTTTGTCGAAGCCCGGCCATGCGCGGTGGAGATGGTGGGCCATCTCCTCCACCAGTTTGCGATTGAAAAAATCCTTGAAGGCCGACGGCGTCGGCTCGGTGCGCGCTTTTGAGTCCGGCACGTTATGCTCCCCCCGCGAGAGGCTCTTCATAACAAGAAAGGGGGAAGCAAAGCTTCCCCCTTTTGTTGAATACGGTCGCTTGGACTTATTTGAGTGGCGTGGCCGGAACGAATTTTTGGACGCGGTAGCCGCCCGCTTCACCGGTGAAGATATTGCCCTTCGCGTCGGTCGTGATCACATGCAAGCGCATGAACTCGCCGGCGTAGGTGCCTTGCCGGCCGAAGGTCGTGACTTCCTGTCCGTTATCGCGGCGCACGACACGGACCTGTTCGAAGTTACCGTCGGCGATGACCAAATAGGTCTGCGGCTTATCCTGCCAGATCGCCATATCGGCCACACGGCCCGGGATGCGCAGATCGATATTGGGCATATTGTAGAGGAACTCTTTCACGAACTTGCCGCTGCTCTCGAACACCTGGATGCGCTGATTTTGGCGGTCGCAGGCGTAGACTAAGCCGTCGTTCGCGCGCACGACGCAGTGCACGGTTTCCATCTGATCGGGCAAGTTGGTTTTCGGATTTATGCCGGGCTTTTCCTTATCCGTCGGCGGGTTCCCGTAGGCGCCCCAGTGACGTTTAAAGGCGCCGGTCTTGGCGTCGTAAACAACGATGCGGTGATTGACGTAGCCATCGGCGATATAGGCTTCCTCGCCCTTCGCGTCGAAGACGATCTTCGGCGCTTTCGAAAGCTGGTCCTTGGCAAGGCTGCCCTTACCTAAACCTGGCTTGCCGAGTTGGAACAGGAATTTTCCGTCGCGCGTGAACTTGATCGCGTGCCCGTCGCCTTTGGTGGCGTCCGCTTTCCCGTCGGCGCCGCGCGGGCCGTTGCCGTTCCCGAGAATCCATACGTTGCCTTGCGGATCGACGGTCACGCCATGTTCGTTGCTGGGCCAATCATAGCCTTCGCCGGGGCCGCCCCAGGCGGCGACAACTTTTCCTTCCGGACTGAAGGCGATCACCGGCGGCGCGGGAATGCAGCACGGCGCGGCCGGCGGCGTGCGCGCGGCTTTCGTCTCGCGTTCATTGAGCGAGCGGGGGCGGTGGATCACCCACACATTGTCTTGCGCATCGACGGCGAGACCGGAGATTTCGCCCAGCGCCCAGTTGTTCGGCAGCGTCTGCGGCCAGAACGGATCGACCTTGAATTGCGGCGCGGCATCGGCGGCGATGGCCGGCGTTGTGCCTGCAAAGGCGAGAGCAAGAACGAGAAGCGATTTTCTGAGGGGTTGTGCGAAATGCATGGCGATCCTCCCGAGGTCGGCCCTGTTACGTGAGGGCATTAGAGAAAAAAAAGGAGGGGCTTTTGGGCCCCTCCTTTTGTGACGTGAGCGGAGCTTACATCCGGAAGCGCACACCGGCGCGGAATACACGGCCGAGCGCGTCATAAACGCCTTGATTGGTTGAAATCGTCCCGTAGGCGCTGCCCGCCGGGCCGTACGGTACGATCACCGGATCCTTATTGGTCAGGTTCTTGATGTTCAGGAATGTCTCGACGTCCAGACCGTCATCGGCGTAGCTGCTGATGTTATAGGCTATGTTGGCATCGAAATAGAACGCGCCCGCGAGATGATTATTATCGATCGTACGGTTGCTGGCCGTGGATGTCGGGCAGCCGGTGGTGCACTGGATGTTCGAGTTCAGGATCGTGCCACTGCTAACGCCGCGGCCCGTAAGCGTGAACGTGAACGGATCGTTGGAGTAGGTGGCCGAGATCCGGTAGTTCCAGCTCGGCGTCGCCGTACCGTCGTTCTGACCAGCTGTGTCTGTTGGCAGCACAAGACCATCGTCTTCGTAGTTCTTGATGTAGTGCGATGCCAAGACCCGCAGCGCCATGTTACCGTTCATGCCGTCGCTAAGATCGGAGAGCGCGAAGCGGTAGCTAACATCGAAGTCGAGTCCGCGGGCTTCCTTGACAGCGAGGTTGAACGGCGAGATCGCAATACGCGAGATGATCGGCGCACCGCCCGGGCTGGTTCCACGCGTGATCGCCGAGCAGAACTGCTGAACGCCTTCAAAACAGAAGTCGACGATCTGCTGGGCACCCACTGTTCCGATCGCGCCTTTGATCTCAATATTGAAGTAGTCGACCGATGCTTGGAAGCCTGGGAAGAAGCTAGGCTGCAGCACGACGCCAAGGCCGATAGTCTTGGCCTTCTCCGGATCAAGACCGATATTTCCCGTATTGAAGCCCGTATATTGAATGGACGCATTGCCATTGAACGGGTCGATGACGTTGTTCGTATTCGAAGTGCCGGCGGCGAACAGTTCCTGCAAATTTGGCGCACGAATGTCGCGGGAGTAAGTGCCCCGGAAGCGAATATCCGGAATCGGCGACCATGTGGTCCCCACCTTATAAGTTGCCACGAAGCCCGAGGTCGAATAATCGGTCAAACGTACGGCGGCGTTCAGATCGAGTTGCTGCTCGATGAGCGGAACCACGGTTTCGACGAACCCTTCCGTCACATTGTATTTTCCGGTGCTGGGCAGGAAGTTGCCGACGAACCAGCCCGACCGATATGCCGGATCTACCGCGCCCGAGACTTTCTCGATGCGGTGTTCGGCGCCGAAGGCGAGCGAGACAGGGCCCGCCCAAAGGTCGAACGGCTCGCCAGAGACTGAGAACGCGCCCACATCCTGAGCGAAACGTTGGTTGCGGTACGGATCGTCGATCAAGTAGTCAAGTGCTGCCTGGCTGTTTACGCCAATGCCCATGCGGTTGAAGGGCACGCATTTCGGATCGTCATTGGTGGTGCTGGCGTCCGCGTTGATGCGGCAGACGATCGTGCCGTTCGGGCCGCGAATTGCATCGGTCGCGTTGGCGAGGCGCGTGTTGTTCGTGATGTCGACCACGCTTTCGTGGGTGCGGGTGATGCCCTTCTGATAATAAGCGTCCCACGTCCATGTCGTATCCATGGCGTCGGTGTCGCCGTTGATGCCGACGACATAGCGCGTCGTGTAACGACGGTTGTCGGTGCGGCGCAGCGGCAAGTCGCCGTTCATGCTGCCCATGTTAAACTGGGTAAGGCCACGGGCGACGAGCTGGGTGCGGACAGCTTCCGGGATGAAGGCGTTGTCCGCGCGGATAATGATATTTGCCTGGTTGAACTGGTAACCCGTAACGCCATCGGAGTCGGTGTAATTCCACGACGCCTGACCAAATACTTCGAC
>CANJEU010000151.1 GCA_947473445.1 Fidelibacterota bacterium
ATGCGGACAACTGGGGTGATGAGGTCGATATCCCCGACCTTCCAAGATCGGTAGCGGACCTTGATGCCGTCGCCGAAATTCACGTGAAGATTTCGGCCGTCCTGGGCAAGACGAACATGTCGGTCAATGATGTCTTGAAGCTTGGCCGGGGCGCGGTGATCGAACTCGAGCGCAAAGTCGGTGAGCCGGTCGACGTCTACCTCAACGACCGCCTCGTGGCGCGCGGCGAAGTCGTGGTCGTCGATGACAAGCTCGGCATAACGATGACCGAAATTATCAAAGCAAGTAAGAACAAGTAACGCAGGCGGAAGAGTCCAACGCGCGCGGGTAACGCAGGCGATTGGCGGCCTGCGCGCCGCTGATGTGCGTTCAGCGGTTCGATGGAATGGGCCGGGAAGCCCTTATTTCTCAGGAATGTGCTGGGTTGGCTGGGGCGCTAGGAATCGAACCTAGGATGTCGGTACCAAAAACCGATGCCTTACCGCTTGGCGACGCCCCAATCGGTGCGGACACTATGAAAAATAGCGCTCCGCCGCAATGCCAGAAAATCAGGCCCTTACAACGTGTTAAGCGCTTCGACCACCAGGGATGGGGTCAGGACCTGCGGCAAGATCTTCGGCTCGCCCTTGGGGGAGTACAGAACATACAGCGGGACCCCGTCGCGTCCGAGCTTATGCAAGGCTTGCGCGATCTCGGCATTCCGGTTGGTCCAGTCGCCTTTGAGATAGGCGACGTTCTGCCCTTGTAGCGCCGCCACCACTTCCGGGCGCGACAGGGCCACACGCTCATTGACGAGGCAGCTGATGCACCAGGCGGCGGTGAAGTTCACGAACACCGGCCGGCCCTCGGCGCGCAGCTCGGCCAGACGGGCTTCGGAATAGGCTTCGTAGTTTGCCGCCGGCGCGCTGGCTTCACGCGCCGCTGTGGCCGGGGATTGGTCACGCAGCGCCGCGATGGAGGCGAGCGCGATCAGGATGGAGGCCGCGGCCGTGATCTTGGTCCACATCTGCCCGCGCGGTGAAGCTGTGGGCGCCGTGCCCCACAGCCAGGCGGCGAAGCCGACGAACACCGTACCGGCCAGGGCGACGGCAAAGCCCGCGGCGTCAACCTGTTGTGAGAGCACCCACACCAGCCAGGCCGCCGCGCCGTACAGCGGGAAGGCCAGCACCTGTTTCACGCGCTCCATCCACACGCCGGGGCGCGGCAGATTGCGCGCGACGCCTGGGGCGAAGCTGATCACGAGGTAGGGGAACGCGAGGCCAAGGGCGAGGGCCTCGAAGATCAGAATGGTCATGGCCGGCGTCTGGGTCAGCGCAAAACCAAGCGCTGCGCCCATGAACGGCGCCGTACACGGCGTCGCGACCACAACCGCCAGCAGGCCCGTGAAGAACGAGCCGCTGGCGCCGCCGCGCGCCGTCAGGCTCTGGCCCATGCCGAAGGAGCCGCCGATGGTAAACACGCCCGAAAGGCTAAGGCCAAGCGCGAGCATGATGAAGGCCAGCGTCGCGACGAACGGCGGCGATTGAAGCTGGAAACCCCAGCCCACCGCGCTCGAACCGGCGCGAAGGGCCAGCAGGGCAATCACAAGAACGCCGAACGCCACCATCACGCCAGCCGTGTAAGCAAGGCCGTCGCGGCGCAGGGCGCCGGCATCCTGCGCGCCGCGCGAGATGAAGCTCATGGCTTTCATCACCAGCACCGGCAGCACGCATGGCATCACGTTGAGAACGATCCCGCCGAGGAAAGCGAGCAGGAGCGCGACGGCCAGCGACATCGACGTTGCTGTCTCCGCGCTCGCGCTGCCAGATCCGCTGCCCAGCGGTGCGGCGATTTCATATCCGACGGCGCTGCCGCCGTCCGCCTGAACGACCAAAAGCCCGTTGAGGGCGCCGGGCGCGGCGCCCGTGGCGGTGAGGGTCGCGGCTTTTTCGCCGGTGGGAATCGAGAGGCGCACTTCGTCGCCGCTGATGCGCAATTCCTGCGGCGCGGCGTTGACGATGATGCCTTCATCGTAGGGGAAGAACACAGCGCCGGTGACTTTGTCCGCCAGCGCGGGCCGTGCGGTGACCTCGATCGTGCCGCCGTTCAGGCGCGCGTTCGCGGGCCACGCGGCGCGCTGCGGCAGGGCCGCGCGGGTGGCAGCGATGGCAGGGCTTGCCGCTGTCGCGGTTCCGCCCGGACCGACCGTGATGGGAACGCTGAACGCGGCATCCTGCGGAATGCAGATATCGGCGCACACCAGCCACGAGGCGACCGCCTCGATCTTGGACTCGCCCTGCTGCACGTCGGGATCCACGCGCAATTCCGTCAGGAGCATGACAGTGTCGTGGTAGCCGAAATTCATCAGCGTGTCGTAAGGGATGCGCTCAGGCGTCGGCCACTGGATCGCGCCCGCGGTCATGCCTTGCGGCAATGTCCACTCGATGGTCGCCGGCAATCCGGAATCGCCCGGGGTGCGCCAGTAGGTGTGCCAGCCGGGAATAATGTCGAGCTGCAAAGCAACGAGCAGGGTTTCACCGGGCGCCACCGCCGTACGGTCGAGCACGAACTCGGCTTTGCTCTGTTCCGACTGGTACGTGGTTTGGGCCGCCGCGGGCAGGGCGAAGGCCACGAGGATCGCCGCGACGATCGCCCAGAGGCGCGCGCAGGGGCGGCGGAGGGTCAAAAAGCTATTCATGATGCTTCGGAACATAAGGAAAAAGGCCCGGGATTCAATTCACAAGCGGCGGCGCTCATCATAGCCCGTCCCTGCGTCCCAACGAGCTAAAAAGGGGTAAGCAACCGCCGCCCTCCTGTTACAGAAGGACCCTACAGAAGCGGGGCAGGGGCCACCCACCAGCCCGGCCGCCTAGCCCGGATGGCGTCCGCCGCGGCGCCGGCCCTGGCGCTATCTTCAAAGAGGCCAAAACAGGTCGAACCGCTGCCGGACATGCGCGCGAGCAGGCTCCCCGGGGTCGCCTCAAGCAATCGCAGCATCTCGCCGATCTCGGGCAACACCTCGCACGCCGGGACGGCAAGGTCGTTACCAGCCTTGGCCAGTTCCCGCGCGAGAGCCGCCGCGGAGGGCAAATCCCGGAACAACTCGTCCGGGGCCGGGTCTGTGTAACGGCCGTTAAGCGCGGCGAAGACGTCCTTGGTCGAAAGCGGCTTGCCGGGGTTCACCAGCACCAGCCAAGCCGGCGGCAGGTCCGGCGCCGGTGTCAAATCCTCGCCGATCCCGCGCATAAAGGTTGGCGTGCGGCGCAGGCACACCGGAACGTCGGCGCCTAAATTGGCCGCAAGGTCCGCGTCCGAGATTTGCGCCAGATTTTCCTCCCACGCCTGGGCCAGCGCCATCAAGGCCGCGGCGGCGTCGGCCGATCCGCCGCCGATGCCCGAAGCGATGGGCAGATTTTTCTCAAGCGTGATGTGCGCGCCGTCCGTGCGGTCCGTCACTTTTGCGAAATAATGCGCGGCGCGAAGGACGAGGTTGTCGCCTTCACTTCCGCGCAAATCGCCTGCGAAAGGGCCCGTGATCGCAAGCGTGAGGTCGTCCGCGTGCCGGACGCTGATCCAGTCGCCCACGCCGGCAAAGGCGACAAGGGAATCGAGCAGGTGATAGCCGTCCGCACGCCGTCCGCGCACATGAAGGGTCAAATTGATCTTCGCGGGAGCAAAAATGCTGATGGCGTTATCTGTCATGATCGGCTGACTTCAAAGAAATCACCGCTGTCATCCTGGGCCTTGGGCCCAGGATCCAGGGTTGCGAAGCTTGATCTATGCAGAGAGAGCATTATTTGCGGCAAGGTTGGGCGGGTCATCACCCTGGACCCTGGGCATTCGCCCAGGGTGACGACTGGTGTGGGCGGCGGGCGTTGAGCTCAGTCTAACAATATTACCGTTATTTCTGCCCGAGACCTTGTTCAAGCTTCTTGCTGATGGCGGCGCGTTGCGCGTCCTCGACATCAAGGGTCAGGGCGCGCTGCCATTGGTAGCGCGCTTCCGTTGTCCGGCCGACCTTCCACAAGGCATCGCCGAAATGTTCGTTGATGGTGGCATCGGCGGGGGCGGCCTCAACGGCCTTCTCCAGATGCACGACGGCCTTGTCGTATTCGCCGAGCGTGAACAACATCCATCCGAGGCTGTCGATAATATAGCCGTCGTCCGGACGCTTCGTATAAGCGAGTTCGATCAGGCGGCGCGCTTCCTTGAGGTTCACGCCGCGGTCGAGATAGGAGTATCCAAGATAATTGAGCACGCTGGCTTCGCCCGGCTTGATCTCCAGCGCCTTCTTGAAATCCTTCTCGGCGTTCGACCAGTCTTTCGTGCGCTCGTAGGAAATGCCGCGGGTGTAATAGATCGCCCAGTTTTCCTCGGCCTGCGCCGGGCGCAGCTTGAGGGCGGCGGTATATTCGGCCACAGCCTCACCGAAACGTTCCTCACGGCGTAAGAGATCGCCGATTGCGATATGAACTTCAGACCACTGCGGACGCTCTTTGAGAATTTCGCGCAACGCGGAAAGCGATTCTTCCGGCCGGCCCGTCGCCAAAAGATTGTTGGCCACCTGCATACGGGCTTCGAGATTCCCGGGCTCGCCCTTGGGAATGCTCAGCAGCATCGCGTTGGCTTCGTCAAAACGTCCGCGCGCGGTGAAGGCGCTGCCGATGAAGGCGCGCGCGACCGACAGACCCGGGTTCACATGCAAGGCCGTCTGCGCGTAAGCGCTGGCGATCTGCATGCGCGCGATATTAGGTTCATTCTGCAGCAGCAATTCGGCCGAGGCGAATAGCGCTTCGGCTAGTCCTTCCTGCGGCGTGATCTTCGCCGCCGGCTGCGCGAGGGCCGCCGTCATGGCTTCAAGCATCGGCGAAGCGCCGTGTGTCTTCTCAAAGCGCGCGATCACGGCCTTCGCCTGCGGCGCCTTGCCAAGGCGATGATAGCCCTTCACTACGATCCGCAGCACCGACGGACGCTCGTTTTCGATATTGGCTGCCAGCGTGTCGTAATTGGCAAGCGCGGCGGTGGTCAGGCCATAGTGCTCGTTGAGCATCCCGCCCATCACGTCCACAAGGCGCGCGGTATCCTGGAAGTTTTTCAGCAGCGTCAATTCGGCAAGCGCCGATTCCGCCGGCTTCAGCGGCGCCGCGCCCCAGGCGCGTAGCACGGGCAGTGCGAAGCTGTTGACGCTCTGCGCGGGGATTTTTTCGATATAGCCCCAGGCGGCTTGATAATCTTTTTTCCTATAAGCATCGGCGGCCAGAACCACGGGCGCGATGCCGCGCCGCGGGTTGGCGTCATAGGCGCGCTTGGCCGCAGGCACGGCCTGCGCGAAATCACCGACCTGCGCGGCCAGGAAGTAAGAGTCCTCGATCAGGCGATTGTTGTTGGGGTCGAGGTCGCGGGCATAGTTGAAGAAGCTTACGGCGCGCGCCGTATCGGAATTGATCTCCGCATGCCGGCCGGACAGATAGGCGGCCGCCAGACCCACTTTAGGCGCGGGGGGCGCGCTGGGGCTTGCCGCGGGCGAGGGGGCTTTTGCGGCCGGGGGCGGCGAAGCGTCCGCGGCGATCGCTGCAGGACTCACGCCCACAAAAAGCGCGGCCGTCAGCAGGACATACAAGCGGGCGGAAACGGAACGGGTCATGAAAGGTCTTTCGGGCACGCAAATCTACCGGGGAGGACCTCCATGATAGCGCTGCGGGGGCGTTGCGCGCGACCGCTTAAAGCGATTGTAATCGTTACATATTTGGATAGTTAGGCCCGCCGCCGCCCTGGGGCACCGTCCAGACGATGTTCTGCGACGGATCCTTGATATCGCACGTCTTACAGTG
>CANJEU010000152.1 GCA_947473445.1 Fidelibacterota bacterium
AACGCGCCCAAGGCATCTTGGGCGGCTATATGGATATCGGTGATTGGAACACCGCCGCTAACGTCGGCCGCTCCACCCATCACCAAGCCTATGGCCAAGCTGCAACACCTTCCATCTATCGCGCGATGATTCGCAATGCGGACTATGCGGACCCGAAGACCGGTGAAATGATCGGTATCTCGACGGCCTTCAAAGTCGGCTTCACGCAAGTGTTCGTGAAGCATCCGGCAAATGAAGTTGCGGTTAGCGCTGACGGCTCTGCGCCTGCCGCGGCCACGACGATCAGCCGGGAGTAAAATCCCGGCGCCAGCCCGCCGCTGTAGGGAGTGGAGGCTGTGGGCGAGACATAGGGCGCGGTCGTAAGGCCGCGCGGGCAGGGGGGGGGAGCGAACGCTTTGTTCTAAAGCGGCCAAGATAGCGCTGTCGCCAGATGTGCGTTGATTAGGGCCGCAATTCCAATCCAACGAAAATGAAATGCAATCGCTGTACCGGTGGAAAGCCGGCCGCAGCAGGGGGAGGGTTTTGCGTGTTTTCGAAGAAGCTTGCGTGTTCGCCTAAGGCGCCGCGTGCAATTTGCTCGGGGAAAATGATTGTAGCAGGGGCTTTCGCCCTGATGCTGGCGTTCCCGGTCGCAACGCCGTCTTTCGCCGCCGCACCGGCGTCGGAACTCGTCGAATTCGATAGGATGACCTGGCCGGAAGTTAAGGCCGCGCTTGCGGCGGGCAAGACAACCGCCCTCTTTTATACCGGCGGCACCGAGCAACGAGGCCCGCATGTCGTCAACGGCGGGCACAATCTTCTCGGACCCATGATCGTCAAAGAAATCGCCCTCAAGCTCGGCAACGCCATCGCGATGCCGGTTCTGCCGTTCACGCCTAATGAAGCGACCGCCGAGCTCCCAGGCACCATTGGCCTGACAAACGATATTCTATTCGCCGTGCTTGAGCGCATCTCTGAACAGGCGATCACCACCGGCTTTAAGAATGTCGTGCTCATGGCTGACCATGGCGGCGGCACGGGCCCCAACGGCGGCGTCTACGCGGCGGTGGCCAAAAAGCTTGACGCGAAATACGCCCCGCAAGGCATCCACGTCTATTACGCCGATCATCCCTATACAGCCGCCCGCGAAGCCTTCACCAAATACCTCAAGGACAATGGCTATCCCGATAGCGGCCATGCCGGCCTTCCCGATACGTCTGAACTGATGGCCAAGGAAGACGGCACCTGGGTGCGCAAGGACCTCGTCAAAACGGCGGTCGGTACACCGATGGTCAACGGGAGGGCGCAGCCGGGCGGCGCGAACGACCCGAAGAACGGCATCATGGGCGATGCGCGCCGGTCCAATGTCGAAATCGGCAATGTCCGTTTCAATATGAAAATCGATTACGCGGTAAAGCAGATCAACAGTCTCATTCCGCCGAAGAAATAAGAATGGCGCGCCACGGCGCGCCGGCGAGCGAAACAGTAAAGGAGGCTTGGTACCCGAAATTGATCCGCGAGCGGACCGCATCCTGCGCCGCTTGCTCTACACATTGCTCATAAGGAACGGCGCGCGAGGACGCCCTCGGAAGGGAAATCTGCGCCGGCCGAATGGGCCCATCTGATGAAATGGGGAGAGAAACCATGAGAATTGCGAAACGTTTTAGCGTCGGCTTGGCTTCCGGAACGAGCCTGTTTGCCCTGGCGCTGTCGGCTGCGGTCGCGCAGCAGCAAAACGCGGCTGTCGATGCCGCGGGTTTGGAAGAAGTGGTCGTCACCGGTTCGCGTCTGACCACCGGGTTCGAAACCGCAACACCGGTCACCGCGATCACCACGGAAGCTCTGATCCAGGCCGCGCCGGTCAACCTTGCTGACTCGCTGAAGCAGTTGCCGGCCCTTGCCGCATCCGCCAGCGCGAACCAGACCGGGTCCGGCACGGGCGCTTCGGGTTCGAACAGCCAGAACCTTCTGAATTTGCGCAACCTCGGCACCAACCGTAACCTTGTGCTGCTCAACGGCCGCCGTACGGTCGCCTCGAACCAGAATAACTCCGTCGACTTCAACATCCTGCCGCAGAACCTCGTCAGCCGCGTTGACGTGGTCACGGGCGGCGCCTCGGCTGCTTACGGTTCGGACGCCGTCGCCGGCGTGGTCAACCTCATCCTTGATACCGAATTTGTAGGTCTTAAAGGCGATGTCGGCGCGGGTATCTCGACCTTCGGCGATGTGCCGAACTATAAGGCCTCGCTGGCCTGGGGCGGCACGTTCGCAGGTGATCGACTGCACGTCATCGCGTCGACGCAGTACGCCCGCCAGGACGGCACGCGCGTCAACACCAAGTCGGGTCGCGATTGGTGGGATCGTCCGTGGGGTCTGATTTCAAACACGACCGGTTCGGGACCGACCAACCTCGTGCTGCCAAATATCACCTCGACGCTCGTCACCTACGGCGGTCTCATCTCTGCCGGTCCCTTGAAGGGAACCCAGTTCCTCGCCGGGGGCGTGCCTGCGCCGTTCAACTACGGCTACAGCGCGGGCTCCACATGGGCCAGCGGCGGCGACGGCGCCTGGATCCCGTTTAACCTGACCGGCGATCAGGAGCGTTCGGCGAACTTCGCGCACGCGACCTACGATCTGAACGACGACACGCAGGTTTACGTCGAAGTTGGCTTCTCCTACTCCAACGCCAAGGACCCAAACCAAAAGGGCAACCAGACCGGCGCGGGCTTTGGCTACACCATCTTCCGCGACAACGCTTTCCTGCACCCCTCGATTGCTGCGCGTATGGATGCGGCGGGCGTGACTTCGTTCCAGTTCGGCCGCTACATGCTCGAATATCCGGACGTCACCATCCGCACGAAAACGAAGGTGCTCCGTCAGGCGGTCGGGATCAAAGGCGATGCGTTTGATGGCTGGAATTACGACGTGTCTTACTCACACGGTCGTACCAACCAGTTGCTCGCGCAAGACAACCTGAATTACGCGCGGGGAACTTACGCCGCCGCCGACGCCGTGTTCCATCCGGTCACCGGTCAAGTCGTCTGCCGTTCGCAGTACTACAGCGGCACGACCTTCGTTCCCGGAGGCACGGGCCTCGATGCAGGCTGTAAGCCGCAGAACCTGTTCGGTCCGAACTCGGTGGATCCGTCGACAATCGACTTCACGATTGGCGACTCCTGGAAGCGCTTTACGCTCGACCAGCACGTGTTCGCCGCCACGATTTCGGGCGATCTCGGCTTTGGCTTCGAAGCGGGCAATCTGTCTCTCGCGACCGGTGCTGAGTATCGTACGGAGGACGTGCGTCAGATCACCGATCCCATCTCGCCGACGACCATCGATTTCACCGGCGTCCGCGGGGGCCCCGCGGCGCTCAATGGCCGCCTTGGTCCGTATCGCTTCGCCAACTTCCAGCCGTTCAGCGGGAGCTACAACGTGAAGGAAATCTTCGCGGAAGTGGGCGTGCCCCTCCTCGAGGGTGCCCCGTTCGCCGAAAAACTCTCGGCTGACGGCGCAGTGCGTTACACCGACTATTCGACCTCGGGTGGCGTCACCACGTGGAAAGGCGGCATGGATTGGCAGATTGTTCCTGACTTCCGCTTGCGTAGTACGATCTCGCGCGACATTCGTGCGCCAAACCTGCTGGAGCTTTACAACAGCTCGACCTTCAACAGCCAAAACCAGTTCTATCCTTCGTCGACGGCGGGTGTCGCCACTGCGGTCATTCAGATTACCTCCGGCAACCCCGACCTAGTGCCGGAACGCGCTCTAACCCAAACCTATGGCGCGGTGTTCACACCTACGTTCCTCGACGGGTTCAACCTCTCGGTCGATTACTACAACATCAAGATCAAGGGCGGCATTCAGACGGTCGGTTCACAGCAGACCATCGACAACTGCTTCCTGAACGTCCCGGGGTTCTGCCAGTTTGTGACCCCGGTGGCCGGAACAGTCCGCGTACGTACCCCGTTCTTGAATCTCGCCTCGATTGTCAACGCCGGGATCGACATTGAAGCTCGCTACAGCACTCAGCTTTGGGATGGCGACCTGACCCTCGGTGTGTTGGGCACCCGTCTGACTGCTGCTTACGAGCAGGCACTTGGCGGCGCTCGAATTCCGACTCTGGGCGGCAACAACGATCCGAAGTGGCGTGTCAATCTTCGGGCTAACTACGAGTATGAAAACTGGAAGTTCTTCCTGCAGGAGCGCTTCATCAGTTCCAAACTCGTAAGTGCCCAGCGCGTGGAAGGCATCTTCGTCGACGACAACACCGTCGATGCCGCATTCTATACGGACATCACGGTCTCATACGGCTTCGAAGTCTTCGGCGGCGAGAACGAGCTCTATTTGTCGGTCAACAACGTGACCAACCAGGAGCCGCCCAAAGACGTCGGCGCACCGTCGTCGTTCGTCCAACCGGGCAATCGTAACGTCTATGACTTCCTCGGCCGTTACTTCAACCTCGGCGTTCGCTTTAAGTACTAAGCCTTAGAGATATGCGGCCGTTCCGATTTGTCGGGACGGCCGCTTTTTCTTTTGTGGAGGCGTTCCGACGCGCTCGCCTCGGCAAAAGCGTGCGCGAATCATCGCCCGAGCCTGGATGATCCCTTGTCCGGCCCCGGTATTCCCGCCGATACTTCCCAGGCAATTTTTGTCTCTGGGAGGAGCATGCATGAGTCGCGCGTTTGTTTGGGGTGCGGTGTTTGCGGCCGCGGGCGGTGCGGCGGCGCAGGCCGACGTCACGATCTCCTACAACCAGTATAGCGAGTCCCCGACCGTCGGCCGCGGCGAGGGCACCTCAACCAACCCGAAGGATCCTGGTTACGGATCCATGCGCATCTTCATCGAAAAGGTGATGAGCTACACCGACGATAAGGGCCCCGACGCTTTGCCACCGGGTCAGCAGGTGATCTTCAAACCCGATCAGACCGTCAATCGCGGCGTCAATGCGCTGCGCGCCGGTATACAGTTCGGCAAGAACGACCCGGCCAAACCGGTCTTCAACGATCCCAGCTGGGGCTTCATCTATAATTCCGTGCCGTTCGGCATCACGTTCGAACAGATGGTGGCCTATCTCACCGTCGCCAAACTCGATGCGCAGGGGCGCAACGGAACGCAGATCGCCCAAAGCGTGCTCGACGGCCGCGGCGGCACGCAAGTCGTCATCCCGGTCGTGGGCAGCACGGCGCAGAACTCCGGCTTCTTCCCCAAACCTATCGGGCGCGCCGCGTGCGGCGCGGGCGACGCGGATTGCTTGGCGCAGAAGGACGGCATCGGCCTCGCAGGCCTGTGCACCTCCGGCTGGCGCATCCGCTATCTTTCGCCGCCGCAGGATGTGCTCGACCGGGCCTGTGACATCTTGCTCGAGCGCGGCACGATCAAAGAGAAGACGCTCGCCTTTTATCCGGCCGTCGGCGGTCAGCCCGTGCTGGTGCCCATGCAGACCGCGACCATCCAGGGCTTTGAATACATCAATCCCAGCGATGATTTTTTTGACTTCTTCCCGATCAAGGAAGCGTCGGCCTCCAAACGCCTCGGCAATCCCGACGCCGGCGATCTCGATTGCACACCGGCAGTCGCCTTTCCCATTCCCGCCGGCACCAAAAGCACCTGCACCCAGAACATCGGTCAGCTTGGCGCGCGATTCGCCCATGTCCCGGCGTGGCACCAACCCTCTCTCGTCTCGTGGATGCACATCGACAAAACCGTCTGGAACGGACTGAATGACGCCCAGCGCGCCGCCATTTGGCGCGCCTCCAAGGAAGCGGTGCCGGAGTCCTACAAGGCGACCGAGTC
>CANJEU010000153.1 GCA_947473445.1 Fidelibacterota bacterium
GGCCGGAAGGAACACGAAGTCGGTCATCGCGCGTTTGAACCGCGCCGCCCAGGTCTCGGGGTCTTTCTCGTTAATCGCCAGCGCCTTGGCCACGCGCGCCCATGTATCGGCCACGGTCTGATCGATGGCGCCGCCATCGGCCGATTTGTACCGGTATTTCATGTCCCAGATCTGCTGGGCAATGGGTGAGGGAGCGCTCATTGTCATGCCTCTTACAGTTAGGTTCTTGCGTTTTGATTAGCAACGCCAGCCGGCCGATGAAAAATCGCGCCGAACGTCTGTAAGTCGTTGATTTCGAGTGTTAAGCTATCGCGTCACAAGCAGGGGAGGGCTTCGATGTCACAGCGAAAGCAGCCAGGGACCGACCTGGAACCCGTCGCAGGGAACGGTCTTCTCCATCGTCGCCTGTTTCTGCGCGGCGGCGCGATGGTAGGCGTTCTGGGCGCGGCGGGCATGGCCCACGCCGATCCGCTGACGGTTCCCGAATGGGCGACCAAGCCTGGCAAGCGGCCGCTGCCCTACACGCAGCCCTCGCCGTTCGAGGACAAGGTTCAGCGCATGCTGCCCGACCAGAACCCGCTCTATGAGCCGGGCGCGGCGTCGGGACGTACGCCCCATCAGTATCTCGAGGGCATGGTCACGCCGAACGGTCTGCATTTCGAAGTCACGCATAACGGCGTGCCGGACATCGACCCCGCGCGGCACCTGCTGGTCATCCACGGCCTCGTCAATCGCCCGCTCAAGTTCGACGTCAATGCGCTGCTGCGCTATCCGATGACCTCGCGCTTTCACTTTATCGAATGCGCGGGCAACAGCGCTTCGCTCTATGGCTCCACCGCGGTGAAGGGTTCGATCCAGCAATTGCACGGGTTGGTCTCGGGCGCGGAGTGGACGGGCGTGCCGCTCTCGACGCTGCTCGATGAAGTGGGTGTCGATCCCAAGGCAAAATGGCTGCTTGCCGAAGGCGGTGATGCCTCGGGGGTGACCCGCTCCATTCCCCTTGCGAAGGCGATGGATGACGTGATGATCGCCCTTTATCAAAACGGCGAGCGTATCCGCCCCAACAACGGTTACCCGATGCGCCTCTTGGTGCCGGGCTTCCAGGGCAATGTGAATATCAAATGGCTGCGGCGTATCCGCCTCACGGACGCGCCCATGCATACGCGCTATGAAACCTCGCGTTATTCACTGCTGCTTGCCGACGGAAAGGCTGCGCAGTTCAAGCTTCAGCTCGACGCCAAGTCGATGATCACGCGGCCCTCGCCGGGCTATCAGATGCAGGGGCCGGGCTTCTACGAAATCTCCGGCCTTGCCTGGTCGGGCAACGGCACGGTCAAGCATGTGGAAGTCTCGGCCGACGGCGGCAAAAGCTGGGCGCTTGCCGCGCTTGCCGGACCCGTGCTCCCCAAAATGCTCACGCGGTTCCGCGCGCCGTGGAAGTGGGATGGCGGGCCGGCCGTCCTGCAAAGCCGCGTTACCGACGATACCGGCTATGTGCAGCCCACGCGCGATGCGATCCTCGCGGCGCGCGGCAATAAGGCCAACTACCACTTCAATGGCATTACCACCTGGCAAGTGGCCACCGGCGGCGAGGTGTCCCATGTTTACGCGTAGTCTTGTCGCCGCACTGCTGATTGCCGCGCCGGCCATGGCGGCAGAAAGCCCTCACTTCGGTCAACCCATCACGGACGCCGACATCGCGGCCTGGGCGATTGATATCGCGCCAGACGGTCGCGGGCTGCCGGCCGGCCGGGGCACCGCTGTGCAGGGCGAAGCGATCTACGTCGAGAAGTGCGCTGTCTGTCACGGCTTTGACGGCGTGGGCACGCCCGCCGACGCGCTCGCCGGCGGACAGGGCACGCTTGGAACCGCCAAGGCGATCAAGACCGTCGGGAGCTTCTGGCCCTACGCGCCCATCATCTTCGACTACACGCGCCGGGCCATGCCGCTGAACAACCCGCAGACCCTTACCAACGACGAGGTTTACGCGCTGACGGCGTATATTCTCAAACTCAATGGATTGGTCGGCGCAAAAGAGGTGATGAACGCGAAGTCCCTGCCGCGCGTGAAGATGCCCAACCGCGACGGCTTTACGCCGATCTATCCGGGGAATTTAAAGTAACAAGACGCGGCGTCTCTTCAGCTTCGGTCTCTTGCGCGGTATCGACGACCTCGGTCTCGGGGCGGTCGCTGCCGTCGACGAGTTCCTCATGCCAACGGCTGTCGCCGTCTTGATAGAGAATCGCGGTGCTGGCGCCCGCCAGATGCTGGCGTTCCGATGCGCTGCGCGCGGCCTCCGCCGCCTTCTCATGGGTAGGGAAGGTTTCTGAATACACATCCTTCACCCGGTAGGCCCAGCCGCCGTCGTGCTCGATAACTTCGTAAGTCACTTTGATCATCGTGTGCTCCTGTTACGCAGATGCCCGTTACGGAGATGAAGGAGCAATGCTGACGAACAGAAAATGTTGTTTGTCGCGACGCGCGATTATTTTGGGTGCAAATTGGCCGCGTGTTGCGTCCGATTTCCCGTAGGGATTAAACTTCCGCTCGGCATCTTCGATATAGATAAACCGCCCGAGGGGAGCTGTGGGCAACGCGTGGGTTGTGCCGGGCCGCGACTGCGGCGATTGCATGGTCTGCTGTATCGTACCGACGATCGACGACCCGGACATACAAAAGAAACCCGGCATGCATTGCCGGCACTGCGAGACGGGCTGCAAGATTTACGAAAGCCGCCCGAAACCCTGCCGCGACTTCTATTGTGCGTGGCGGATGCTGCCCGCGCTCGGCCCGGATTGGCGGCCTGACCTATCGGGTGTTTTCGGAGTGCTGGATAAAGCCGTCATCGAGGGCAAAACGGTTGTTGCCCTGACGCTGACGCTCAATGGCGATCCCGCCAAGATCATCTCGAACGGCGCGTTCGTGTCGTTCATCCACACCAATATCCTCGAGAATCTACACATCTTCCTTGCGCTGCCGGGCCCGCCGGGCCATCTCCCGTTACGGACCCTGATCAGCGGTCCAGGCGCAGTGACGCTCGCGCGCCGCGGTGAAGCGCATGTGCGCTTGCTTCTTGAAAAGGCCGTGATGTTTCTGAAGTCGCAGCCGCCGCGGCCTTACGAATTGCGCCACGGCGGCAACGAGACAAGCGAATGGGCGGAAACTAGGTCGATTTCCGCTTAAGGGCTTCGGCGAATGCCGCGCCGAACGCGCCGTCCATGGGCGCCGGTTTGTTTTCGCGGCGCGGCGGCGGCATGGCATTGCGGGCGCCAGGGTCGCGTTTTTCGGTGCGCGGCGGCGGCGGCGCGTCGCCGGTGTTTTTCTTCATCGTCAGGCTGATGCGTTTGCGGGCCATATCGACCTCGAGCACGCGCACCTTCACCACATCGCCCGCTTTGACGACTTCGTGGGCGTCCTTGATAAACTTGTCGGCCAGCTGCGAGACATGCACCAAGCCGTCCTGATGCACGCCGATATCCACGAACGCGCCGAAGGCGGCGACATTGGTCACGGTGCCTTCGAGCAACATGCCCGGCTTCAGATCCTTCATATCCTCGACGCCATCGGCGAAGGTCGCCGTCTTGAAGCTCGGGCGCGGATCGCGGCCGGGCTTCTCGAGTTCGGCGATGATGTCGCGGACCGTGGGCAGACCGAATTTTTCGTCAACGAAGACCTTGGGATCGAGCGCCTTCAGGGCGGCACTGTCGCCCATCAGCGCGCGCACGTCGCGGCCGCACGCGGCCACGATTTTCTTGGCCACGTCATAGGCTTCCGGATGCACCGACGAAGCGTCGAGCGGCTCGGTGCCGTTGGAGATGCGCAGGAAGCCTGCGCATTGCTCGAACGCGCGCGGTCCCAGGCGGGTGACTTTGAGTAGCTCTTTTCGCTCTTTGAACGCACCCGCCGCGTCACGGTGCGCGACGATAGAGTCGGCGAGCGACGAGGTCAGGCCCGAAACGCGCGCCAGCAGCCAAGCCGATGCGGTATTAAGATCAACGCCCACCGCGTTCACCGCGTCTTCCACGACGGCTTCCAGTGAGCGGCTCAGTTTATATTGGTCGACATCGTGCTGATATTGCCCGACCCCGATGGACTTGGGCTCGATTTTCACGAGTTCGGCCAGCGGATCTTGCAGGCGCCGTGCGATCGACACCGCGCCGCGGAGCGAAACGTCGAGATCTGGGAATTCCTTCGCCGCGGTTTCGGACGCCGAATAGACCGACGCGCCGGCTTCGCTCACAATCACTTTCATCGGCTTTGGTCCGGTGGATGCGGGCAATCCGGCCAGCATATCGGCCACCAGTTTCTCGGTCTCGCGGCTGCCGGTGCCGTTCCCGATGGCGATCAGCTCGACGTTATGTTTGCGGATCAGGCTCGCAAGTTCCAGCTGCGCCCCGCGCACGTCGTTGCGCGGCTGGAACGGATAGACCGTCGAGGTCGCCAGCACTTTTCCCGTGCCGTCAACGATCGCAGCCTTCACGCCCGTGCGGATTCCGGGATCAAGGCCCATGGTCGCGCGCGAGCCAGCCGGGGCGGCCAACAGAAGGTCCTTCAGGTTGCGCGCGAACACGCTGATGGCTTCTTCCTCGGCACGCGTGCGCAGGTCCGTCATGAGGTCGATGGAAAGACGGGTGTAAAGCTTGATCTTCCAGGTCCAGCTGGCAACGGTGGTCAGCCATATATCACCGGGCAGCTTCTTTCCGATGGCATAGGCATCGGCCACCATCTGCTCGGCCGGCTTGATCGGCGCGGTCACATCCGCGTCGACTTCGAGGTCGAGCAGCAGGAAGTCCTCGTTGCGCCCGCGCAGCATGGCCAGCGCGCGGTGTCCCGCGACGGTGGCCCAGCGTTCGGAATGATCGAAGTAGTCCGAGAACTTCGCGCCCGCGTCCTGTTTGCCTTCGCTCACCTTCGAGCGCAGTACGGCGCGCTCCTTCATATAGGTACGCAGACGACCCACGAGGTCGGCGTTTTCAGCGAATAGTTCCGAGATGATGTCGCGCGCGCCTTCAAGCGCGGCCTTCACGTCCGCCACCTTCTCGTTCACATAGGCCGCGGCAAGTTCCGCCGGCACCGCCGCGCGGTCAGCGAGGATGTTTTCGGCCAAGGGGCCAAGGCCATTTTCCTTGGCGATCTCGGCCTTGGTGCGGCGCTTGGGCTTATAGGGCAGGTAGATATCTTCGAGCTCGGCCTTCGTGGTGGCTTCAGTGAGTTTGGCTTTCAACTCGTCCGTCAATTTCCCTTGCTCGCCGATGGACGCAAGGATCGCGTCGCGCCGAACATCGAGTTCGCGCAAGTACACAAGGCGCTCGGCGAGCAGGCGGAGCTGGGTATCATCGAGCCCGCCTGTGGCTTCCTTGCGGTAGCGCGCGATGAAGGGGACGGTTGCGCCCTCATCGAGAAGGGCAATGGCCGCTCCGGCCTGAACGGGTTTCGCGTTGATCTCGGGAGCGATAAGACCGGCGTAACGAACGATATCGGGGACCATGAATTTCCTAAGCTGACGAACGGGGTCGCGGGCGGCAAAATAGAGAACTTGGCAGGGGCATTTCAACGCGAATGCGCGCTTGATTTTTGCGACAATTCCTTTTCCAAAATTTGCGCAAAATTTGCACTGCAACACACGCGCAAGTTCTTGCGTCCCTTCAATCTTGCGCCTACCGTGGCGCGCATCATCCCGCCCCGGTTTCTTATGCCTCCGATTATTTCGATTTCGAACATCAGCAAGACCTATGCGTCGGGTCTTCAGGCC
>CANJEU010000154.1 GCA_947473445.1 Fidelibacterota bacterium
CGGCCGGTCCGATACCAGGGTTTTTCTGAATCGTTCTGCTCCAGCAGAGATTCCGCGGCAGCGCAAAAACGCCGCAAATCGGGCTCTATTAAGCACATGAATTCGCACATTTTTTGAGGTGTGGGACTGTCTGGCGGAGCGGGAGGGATTCGAACCCTCGGTATCGGTTTCCCAATACACTGGTTTAGCAAACCAGCGCCTTAAGCCACTCGGCCACCGCTCCTCTGGCCGACGGGCAAGGCACGCGGACGCGCCTGTTCCTCTTTGGAGGCCTAGAGACGGCCGGAAGATGGAGGTTAGCCGGGGGAAAGTCAACCCGGCCGAAAATGCTGAAAAACATAAGCAGAGCCGGGGCTTACTGTCTTACCGCCAAGCTCGCTCAGGGCGTGTTGCAAACCCCGGTCGGCACCTTGGCGGCGGGAGAGACGAAGTAAATGCCGTCGTTGCTGTAGGCTGTAAAAACCGCTTCGCTGCGGCCGAAGCCATTCGGGCGGCTCAGAGCGCTGAGGTCACCCCAGAAAGTGAAGAAGAGTTGCGCGTCTTGAACCGCGCCGTCTTTCAGCAGGACGATCAGCTGATAGCGTTGATCGCTTATCATCTGCGCCGCCACCTCGTCACGCGAGCGCGATCCCCAGTTGGCGTCGGCGAGAAGTGGATGGACGAGGATGTCATCCGCCGCGGTAACGACAACCATCCGGTCCCACGGCACGTGAATGAAATCAGTGGCGCAGATGAACGGATGGTCCGGGATTTCGCGTCGCTGCGCCTGGCGGATATCCTCGGCCTCGGGGGGCGTAGGATCGGCCGCGGCGCGGACGGCGATTTCGCCCGAGAAAGCGTGCAGCCATTCTTTCGGAAGATAAGGCTGATACAGGATCAGGCCGACGATCGCGCAGGCGCCAAGGCCGAGAACGAACGCCGTGCCGCTTGTTATCCGGCGCCGCGGTTTGGCGGGGGCTGGATCGCTCAAGCCTCGAGCTTCTTTTTCAGCAATTCCGAACAAACCGCCGGGTTGGCCTTGCCTTGGGTCGCTTTCATCACCTGACCGACGAACCAGCCCATAACCTGGACTTTGCCGGCGCGGTACTGCTCGACCTTATCGGCATTCTCGGCCATCACTTTATCGATGGCGGCGTCAATGGGACCGGTATCGGTGATCTGCTTCATGCCGCGTTCTTCGACGATGGCGTCGGGGGACTTGCCCGTCTCCACCATCGCTTCGAAGACTTCCTTGGCCATGCGGCCGGAGATGGTGTTGTCCGCCATTAGATCGAGCAGGCGGCCCAAATCCTTGGCGCTGACCGGGCTATCGGCGATCTCGACCCCGCGCTTGTTGAGCACGCCGAACAGATTGGTGATGACCCAGTTCGCCGCCTGTTTTCCATCGCGGCCCTTAGCGACCACTTCGAAATAGTCGGCGTTTTCCTTTTCGGTAACCAGAACGCCCGCATCGTAGGCGCTGAGGCCGAATTCGGTGATGAACCGCCCCTGCTTGTCGTCGGGAAGTTCGGGCAGGTCGGCTTTGATCTTCGCGATGAACGCATCATCGAACTCGATGGGAAGCAGATCGGGGTCGGGAAAATAGCGGTAGTCGTGCGCGAATTCCTTGGACCGCATCGGACGCGTTTCGCCCTTATTGGAATCGTAAAGGCGCGTTTCCTGATTGATGGTTCCGCCGCTCTCGTAGACGTCCACATGCCGGCGGGCTTCGTATTCGATGGCCTGCATGAGGAAGCGCACGGAATTCACGTTCTTGATTTCGCAGCGCGTGCGCAGTTCCGTCGCGCCGGCCGGGCGCACTGAAACGTTGGCGTCGCAACGCATGGAGCCTTCTTCCATATTGCCGTCGCACGTGCCGAGGTAACGCAATATCGAACGGAGCTTCTTGAGATAGATGCCCGCTTCTTCGGGTGTGCGCAGATCAGGCTTGGAGACGATTTCCATCAAGGCCACACCGGATCTGTTGAGATCGATGTAAGTCTTCTGCGGATGAAGATCGTGGATGGATTTCCCGGCGTCCTGCTCGAGGTGCAGGCGCTCAATGCCCACCGAACGCGTCGATCCGTCGGGCATATCGAGCACGACGATTCCCTCGCCGACGATGGGCTGATCGAACTGGCTGATCTGATAGCCTTGTGGGAGATCGGCGTAGAAGTAGTTTTTGCGCGCGAACACGCTGCGCTTGTTGATCTGAGCCTTGAGGCCAAGGCCGCTTCTTACGGCCTGTTCGACGCACACCTCGTTGAGCACCGGCAGCATTCCGGGCATCCCGGCGTCAACGAAGGAGACTTGTGTATTGGGCCCGGCGCCGAATTCAGTGGGCGCGCCGGAGAAAAGCTTCGCCTTCGACATGACCTGCGCATGAACCTCGAGCCCGATCACGAGCTCCCAATCATGCTGTTCGCCTTTGATGATGTAACCCATGGCGCCCTCTATACCGCAGGCAGCAAAGGAAACTGCGCCGCATCCTCGAGCGCCTGACATACGCGGAACAACGTCTCCTCGTCCCAACGGCGCGTCAAGACCTGAAGACCCAGCGGCAAACCATCGGCGCTCAAGCCCGCGGGGATCGAGGCGCCGGGGATGCCGGCGAGGGAGGCAGGCACGGTGAACACGTCGTTGAGATACATGGCGATCGGGTCGTCGAACTTCTCGCCGATGCCGAAGGCCGGGGTCGGCGACGTTGGTGTCAGGATGGCATCGACCTTGTCGAACGCATCGGTGAAATCCTTATTGATGAGCGCGCGAACCTTCTGGGCCTTGAGATAGTAGGCGTCATAGTAGCCGGCCGAGAGCACGTAGGTTCCGATCATGATCCGGCGGCGAACTTCGGCGCCAAACCCGGCTGCGCGCGTTTTGGCATACATCTCATCGAGCGACTTGCCGTCAACGCGCAATCCGAACCGCACGCCGTCGTAACGGGCGAGGTTGGACGACGCTTCCGCGGGCGCGACTATATAATAAGTAGGAAGGGCCGATTTGGTGTGCGGAAGGCTGATCTCGACCGGCGTCGCGCCTGCGGCTTTCAGCCATTCCACACCCTTATCCCAGAGGGCCACCAGTTCCGGACTCAGACCGGCGGGGCGGTATTCTTTTGGGATTCCGATGCGCAGGCCTTTCACGCCCTTGGTCAGCGCGGCTTCGAAGTCGGGCACGTCGAGCTGCGCCGAGGTTGAATCTTTCGGATCAAAGCCAGACATCGCCCCCAGCATGATAGCCGCATCGCGCACAGTGCGGGTCATCGGCCCCGCCTGGTCGAGCGAGCTTGCGAACGCAACGACGCCCCACCGCGAGCAACGACCGTATGTGGGTTTCACCCCGACGATGCCGCAGAACGCGGCCGGCTGACGAATGGAACCTCCCGTGTCCGTGCCCGTCGCGCCCATCGCGAGGTGCGCGGAAACCGCGGCGGCTGAACCACCCGACGAACCGCCGGGCACGAGTTCGGCATTGCGGCCTTTCGGCTTCCACGGATTTTTCACCGGGCCGTAGTAACTAGTGATGTTGGCCGAACCCATCGCGAACTCGTCAAGGTTCAGCTTGCCGAGCATGACCGAGCCGGCGTCGCGCAGCTTCTGGCTGACCGTGCTTTCATACTGCGGCGTGAAACCATCGAGGATGTGCGAGGCGGCCGTCGTGAGCACGCCTTCGGTGCAGAACAAATCCTTGATACCGAGCGGAATGCCTTCGAGGGCGCCGGCCTGCCCCGCGAACAAACGCTTATCGGACTCCCGCGCACGTTCGCGCGCGAGATCGGGTGTCATGGTGATGAACGCGTTGAGGTCTTTCGCGCGCTCCATGGCCGCGAGGTGCGCGTCCGTCAGCTCAAGCGCCGAGAATTCTTTCTTCGCGAGCTTTTCGCGCGCGGCTGCGATGGTCAGGGAGGTGAGTTCGCTCACGGCTATGCCCTACTCTACGACCTTGGGGACGCCGAAGAAGCCATCGTGACCATCGGGCGCGTTGGCTAGGACCTTATCGACCTGATCGCCGTCGGTGACGACATCCTTGCGCCAAGTGAGCTTGAGGTCGGTCCCGCCGGTCATGGGCGCGACGTTGCTGGTATCGACTTCCTTGAGCTGCTCGATCCAATTGAGAATGCCAGACAGTTGCCCGGCAACGGCGTCCAAGTCCTCGTCGGCGACTTCGATACGCGACAATGTGGCAATGCGCCGCACGGTGGCTTTATCCAATGACATCCGTTACATCTCTTGTCTTGCGAGCGCCGGCCTGTCGCCGGTGGAATGTGCCTAACACCCGATATGCCGATCTGCAAGCCTAGCGCTTTGAAGGCGCAACTGGCGCGAAATCAGACGATTTTGGGCCTCGATCTGGGGACCAAAACCATTGGTCTGGCCCTGTCGGATGTCGGCTACATGATCGCCTCTCCTTTAAAGACCATCGCGCGGCGCAAGTTCAGCCAGGATATGGCCGAGCTGAGCGATATCATCCAGAAACACAATGTTGGGGCGCTGGTTCTGGGCCTGCCGGTCCAGATGGACGGCAGCGAGGGCCCCCGGGCCCAGGCCACCCGGTCTTTCGCCGCCGAGGTCCTTAAACGGATCGACCTGCCGATCGCCTTCTGGGACGAGCGTTTATCGTCGAGCGCGGTAGAGCGGATGCTGACGGACGAGGCCGACCTCTCCCGCAAGCGCCGGGCCGAGGTAGTAGATAAAGCGGCCGCGGCCTACATCCTGCAAGGCGCCCTCGAGATCATGCGCAATCATCCGCAGGATTAACGTGGGTTGCGCTTGCCTCAGCCCACCCTCGTGCATATAGTCCGGCCTCATGCCCGACCCGGTATTTCCGCATCGTCATCTCCTCGGCATCGAGGGGCTTTCCCCGGCTGAAATCAATCATTTACTGGACCGTTCAGATCACTACGTCGCGTTGAACCGCGCGGCGGAGAAGACGACGGACTCTTTACGCGGCCGCACAATCGTTAACTTGTTCTTCGAGAATTCGACCCGGACGCGGACGTCCTTCGAACTCGCTGCCAAGCGGCACGGCGCGCACGTCATTAATATGCAGGTGGAAAGCAGTTCGGTCGCCAAGGGCGAGACTCTGATCGACACCGCTGTCACCCTGAATGCCATGCATCCCGATGTCCTGGTGGTCCGCCACCCAGACTCGGGAGCGGTCAAACTGCTGGCCGACAAGGTCAACTGCGGCGTCGTCAACGGCGGCGACGGCAGCCATGAACACCCCACACAGGCCCTGCTCGACGCGCTGACCATCCGCCGGCGGAAGGGAAAGCTGAACGGACTGCTCGTCGCCATCTGCGGCGACGTGCTCCACAGTCGCGTGGCACGCTCTAACTTCCTGTTGCTTCTTACCATGGGCGCGCGTGTGCGGATCATCGCCCCGCGCACGTTGATCCCCAGTCAGGTCGACCGCATGGGCGTTGAAGTCTTCACCGACATGGCCGCGGGTCTCAAGGACGTCGATATCGTGATGATGCTGCGCGTGCAGAACGAACGTATGCGCGGAAGCTATATCCCGTCGGTGCGCGAGTATTTCCATTTCTTCGGCCTCGATCGGGCCAAGCTGGCGCAAGCCAAGCCCGATGCGCTGATCATGCATCCCGGCCCCATGAATCGCGGAACGGAAATCGATTCCGATGTCGCCGACGATGTGGAACGCAGCGTCATCCGCGAGCAGGTGGAGCTGGGTGTCGCCGTGCGTATGGCGATCCTTGAAATCCTCGCGCTTAATAATGTGGCCGCGCCCGCGCGAAAGGCCGCATTATGA
>CANJEU010000155.1 GCA_947473445.1 Fidelibacterota bacterium
CGCGCGATGAAAAATGTGGCCGCCGCCACCAGCGCCAGCAGGAACAGGACCAGCGGGACAATCCCTGTGGGCGGGCTGCTCACATAGAAAAGCAGGTCCTGCACCGGCACCCGCACCATGGCCAGCCACGGATGGATATAGTTGGGGGCCGCAAAAAGCAGTCCCATCGGCAGCCCGATGGCGATAATCACGAAGGTGAAGCGTGCGAGGTAGGCCAGCTGGATCTGCGGCGAGAAACGTCGCTCCGCGAGGTACTGCGCGAGCTTGGTTTTGGCATCCTCTACGAAGTGTCTTTCATCGGGCGACAGTTCGGCCACGCGGAAACTCCCATGCGACGCCTCGTCGAGCGCAGATGGACTAAGTCTGCCGTGTCGTCGGCGATTCGGGAATAGAAAAACACACGGGCGAATCCAAACAAACAGGCGATTCCCGTCTGGCCTCGCGCTTTGGACGGTCGCGGAGGAGTTGTGCGCCACGCTCTCCGCCGCTTTCGATTAGGGTACGGTGAACTTTAGGGTGTGATCGGTTTCGTGGCGGTCGGACTTGACCTTGCAGGTCAGAACGTACGGCCCGGCCTTCAGGACGCCGCTCAGCGGCACATGTACATGTTCACGGGCCAGCGTCGCCATGCCGAGCCCGGAGGCCTTCGCGCCGGAAGCATCCGCCGCGCTACACGTCGCCTCATTAATCAACGCGTCGAAGGTGAGGACGATTTCTTTCGCGTCTGTGGTCAGTACACCGCCGTCGACCGGGGACGATGATTTCAGGTGTGCGTGGGCAAACGCTTCGCCGGGCAACAACAGGGCGATGATGGGCAAGAACGGTACAATACGCCTCATGATGACCTCCCGTTAGAACCAAGCCCGTATCCCGACGACCACGCCGGTCTCTCCGGCGTCGTCTCCGGCCGCGCGCGCCAGATCGGCGCTCGCACCAATCTTGCGACTGTATGTTATCCCGACATAAGGCGCGAATTCACGCCTAACTTCATAGCGCATCCGCAGCCCAAGTTCGATATCCGACAGGCCCTTGCCGATGCGCTGCGCCGGCATCGCCTGCGCGGAAAAATTAAGTTCCGCGCGCGGTTCCAAAATCACGCGCTGCGTGATGAGTTGCTCGTACGAAGCTTCGGCGCGCGCCAGCAGATCTCCTTTGTCCGAGACGAAGGCGCCCGCGCCGACCTCAAACCAATAGGGCGCCAGTCCCTCTAGTCCAAGGACAGCGTATGTGCGCGACGGACTGGGCTTGATATCGTGGCGCAGGCCCGCCTGCAGGTCGAAATAAGGACCAATTGCGCGGGAATAGAGCGCCTGCACCTCCGCGTGATGGGCGGGACCACTAATCTCGCCTTCACCTTCCGTTTTCACGACCGCGCGATTGATGTCGCCGCCGAACCAGGCTTCACCTTGCCAGCGCATCCCGTCCTGTCCGCGCTGGGCCGTATACTCGAGCGTATCAATCATGACCTTCGAAAACACATGGGCGCCGTGCTCGTGATGGAGCATCTCGCGGGAGGCGGCCATGGCTTCGGCGCCAAAAATCCGGTCTGCGGCGTGATCGTTGGGCGGCGGAGGCGCTTGCACGGACGTTGTCGTATTTGAGGCGCCCGCATGCCCGGCGTGGGGATCTTCGGCCGGCTTTTCCGGCGCCGCGTGGTTTGCATGCGCGTCCGCCTCAGCGGCAGGCTTCGCTGCGGGCATTTTATGGTTCGCGTGGGGATCTTCCGCCGCCAGGCTCGCCCTTGCCGCGAGGGCCACCGCCAAAACCAGGGCCAAGGACTTCATGCGGGTTCTCCGTCGAGCGGCCGCACCGTCACCACCTGCATCATGCCGGCGTGCATATGGAAGAGCAGGTGACAATGGAACGCCCAGTCCCCCGGCGCGTCGGCGGTCAGGTCCAGCGTCACCTTCCCGCCGGGAAGCACGTTCACGGTGTGCTTGCGCGGATGGTGGCCGGGATGCCCATTCACGACTTCAAAAAAATGGCCGTGCAGATGAATCGGGTGGGCCATCATAGTGTCGTTCACCAGCACGATGCGCACGCGTTCGTCCTTGCGGAACGGGATGGGCGCTTTCACCTCGCTGAACTTCTCGCCGTCCAGCGACCACATGAAGCGTTCCATATTGCCGGTCAGATGGATTTCTTTCGTCCGGGTCGGCGGCCGCGGGTCAGGGTTCGCCGTCAGCGCCACGAGGTCGGTATACACCAGCACCTTATGTCCGACGTCTTCGAGGCCCTGGCCCGGCTCGCCGGTGCGATCGGTCGGCATTGGCGAGATGGTCTGCACGCCCGGTCCCATCTTAACCTGCGGCGCGTTTCTCGGATCGCGCATGGACATGCTGTGCGACATCGGCGCAGCGGGCGCGGGGGCCGGCGACGCGGCGGGCATCATATGGCCCATGGCCGCGTGATCCATTTTTGAGTGATCCATTTTGGAATGATCAACCGCCGGCGCGGGCGCGCTATGATCCATCGCGCCCATACCCATGTCTTTCATGCTCGCATGCGGCCGCGCGCGCAGCGGCGGTACGACGGCGGACATGCCTTCGCGCGGCGCCAGCGTCGCTCGTGCCATGCCCGATCGGTCGACAGACTCCGCCACCAGCGTGAACGCCTGATCGGGCATGGGTCCAATCACGATGTCGTAGGTTTCCGCCACCGCGATCTGGAATTCATCAACGGTCACCGGGCGCACGTTCTGCCCGTCCGCCTGCACGACCGTCAGCGGCACGCCGGGGATGCGCACATTGAAGATCGTCATGGCGCTCGCGTTGATCACGCGCAGACGCACACGCTCGCCGGGCGAAAACAGCCCCGTCCAATTGTCCGCCGGGCCGTGGCCGTTGACCAGATAGGCATAAGCCGCGCCCGTCACGTCGGAAATATCGGTGGGGTCCATGCGCATCTGCGCCCACGCAAGCCGCTCATTCAAAGATTGATCTTTACCCGCCAGCAAGCCGACTAGGGTCTGTTTCTGGAAATTGAAAACACCGGCCTGTTGCTTCAGGCGTTTCATAATGGCGTGCGGATGGATGAAGCTATAGTCGGACAGTACCACCACATGTTCGCGGTCGTAGGCGACAGGATCGGCATCCTGCGGATCGATCACCAGGGGCCCGTAGTGGCCCAACTGCTCCTGAAGGCCCGAATGGCTGTGATACCAGTAGGTGCCCGCCTGGATCAGCGGAAACTCGTAGGTGAAGGTGGCGCCGGGCTTGATGCCGGGGAAGCTCACCCCAGGAACACCGTCGAATTGGAACGGCACGAGAAGTCCATGCCAATGGATGGAGGTGTCCTCGGCGAGCTTGTTGATCACTGACAGACGAACTTTTTCGCCTTCCTTGAGACGGATGAGCGGGCCCGGCACGGTCCCGTTCACCGTCACCGCATGGGCCGTGCGGCCGTCGATCTCCCAGGCGGCGTGATCGACCGTCAGGGTGATGTCATTCCCCGAGACTGTCGGCAGCGTCCGCACGCGGCCGGGTGAGGCACTGCGCGCCCACGTCGGCAGCAGCGCCGTCGCCCCCGCCAGTCCGGTTCTCAGAATCGCACGTCGGCTCGTCATGTTCATACTCTTACAAAGCGGAGACGAAGGGCATTGGCGATCACGCTCACCGACGACAACGCCATAGCGGCAGCGGCGATGATAGGTGACAGCAGAATTCCGAAGAGAGCGTACAAGGCGCCGGCAGCCACCGGCACGCCCGCCGCGTTATAGATGAAAGCGAAGAAAAGATTCTGGCGGATATTGTTCATCGTCGCGTGCGACAGGGCGCGTGCGCGAACAATCCCCATCAGATCACCTTTCACCAGCGTGACGCCGGCGCTTTCCATCGCAACGTCGGTGCCGCTGCCCATGGCAATGCCCACGTCCGCGGCCGCGAGCGCCGGCGCGTCGTTGACACCGTCTCCGGCCATCGCGACCACGCGCCCCTCGCCCCGCAGGCGCTTGACGACATCGGCTTTGCGATCGGGAAGCACGCCCGCTTCCACGTCCGCGATGCCCAATTTATGCGCGACAGCTTGCGCCGTTGTGATGTGATCGCCCGTGAGCATGACGATCCGAACGCCTTCGCGCTGCAACGTTGCGACCGCTTCCCGTGTCGTGGGTTTGATGGGATCGGCGATGGCCAGCAAGCCGGCCAGCTTCCCATCGACGCCGACAAAGATCGCCGTTGCGCCTTCGCCACGAAGATAATCGGCACGCTCTTGAAACTCGGATACATCGATATTCAGGCTTTCGAGGAACGCTGCGCTGCCCAACGCAACGGCGCGGCCCTCCACCTTCCCGACAGCGCCTTTGCCCGTCGGGGAGTCGAAGTCCGCGACCGGGGGAACGGCAATGCTCGAGCCTGCGGCCGCTTTCATGATCGCCTGCGCCAGGGGATGTTCGCTCGCCCGCTCCACCGCAGCGGCGAGGCGCAACACCTCAATGTCGGTGAAAGGCGCGTAGGGAAGAATTTCCGTCACGCTGGGTTTGCCTTCCGTCAGCGTGCCGGTTTTATCGACCACCAGCGTGTCGACCTTCTCCAATCGTTCGAGCGCTTCGGCATTCTTGATCAGCACGCCCATCTGCGCGCCCCGCCCCACACCCACCATGATAGACATCGGGGTCGCAAGACCGAGGGCACAGGGGCAAGCGATGATTAACACCGCGACAGCGGCCACCAGTCCCATGGCGAAGCGCGGTTCCGGCCCAAACGCGTACCACGCGGCGAAGGCCGCCAGGGCCACCGCGATCACGAGTGGGACGAACCAGCCGGCGACGCGGTCCGCCATCCGCTGGATGGGGGCGCGGCTGCGCTGGGCTTCGCCGACCATCTGCACGATCCGCGCCAGCATGGTCTCGCGTCCGACCTTCTCGGCCCGCATGATCAGGGCGCCGGACTGGTTGATCGTACCGCCGATCAACAGCGCGCCCTGTTCCTTCGTCACCGGCATCGGCTCGCCCGTCACCAGGCTCTCATCAACGGCCGAGCGCCCTTCGATCACCTTACCGTCCACCGGCACCTTCTCGCCGGGGCGCACGCGCAGCAAATCTCCGGGCTGAACGAGATCAAGCCCAACCTCTTCCTCCGCCCCGTCAACGTTCAGCCGGCGCGCGGTCTTTGGCGCAAGATTGAGCAGTGCTTTGATGGCGCCCGAGGTTTGCTCCCGCGCGCGCAGTTCCAACACCTGGCCCAACAGGACAAGCACGGTGATCACCGCCGCGGCCTCGAAATACACGGCCACCGTTCCGTCGGCGCTGCGGAACGCATCAGGGAAGAGCCCAGGCACGGCGGTGCCAACAAGGCTGTAAGTCCATGAGACTCCCGTTCCCATGGCGATCAGCGTGAACATATTGAGCTTGAGGGTGACGAGTGAACGCCACGCGCGCACGAAGAACGGCCAACCAGCCCATAACACAACGGGCGTTGCGAAAATCAGTTGGATCCAGTTCCCCATCTGGCGCGGAACCAGGTGATGCATGTCCACCACATGCCCGCCCATTTCGATCACCACCGCGGGCAACGCCAGCGCGAGGCCCAGCCAGAACCGGCGCGTCATGTCGCGCAGTTCGGGGTTGGCTGTGCTTTCCGCCGTGATCTCCACGGGCTCGAGCGCCATACCGCAAATCGGACAGGCCCCAGCCCCGACCTGGCGCACCTCTGGATGCATCGGGCAGGTATAGATCGCATCGGATGATGCTGATGCGTCGGGGATGGCGGTCTTCAGGTACTTCGCCG
>CANJEU010000156.1 GCA_947473445.1 Fidelibacterota bacterium
AGTTTATAACGAGTGCTGCGAGGCCATAAGCACGAGCTTGGCTCTTTGGCACTTAGAAAGCGCGGGGCGGGAACATGAGCACGCTTCGATGCAAAAGCGATCTCGCGAATCTTGACGTCGAGCCTGTCGCCGCGATGTATGAGCGGCAACACGATCTAGCGGCGTAGGTCCAACGATTACAGTCCGAGATTGTTGCAGAACGGATAAATCTGAATCACACACGCGCACGCAGGCCGTGGTCTGGTGCGCCAAAGGTGTTTTACGTGCTTACGGGAGAAGTACGGGCGGGCATGGGAGATGCTGGCTCCGCCGGCGATTACAATTGGCCCGCATTGAAATACATCACTAAAAGCCGCGGGGTCGGCTACGCGAGTAGATGTAATCCACCATCTACAGGTATGACGGTCCCTGTAATGCGGCCGGCGGCGTCGCTCACGAGAAACGCCGCAAGAGCGCCGATATCCGTGATGTCCACACGATGCTGGATTGGGACTGCCGCCGCCGCACGCTCCAACAACTCATCGAAACGTTCAATACCGCTCGCGGCCCGGGTTGAGATCGGACCTGGCGAAATTGCATGTGCGCGAATCCGTCGTGGCCCCAACTCAGCCGCGATATAGCGTGTCGCGCTTTCCAGCGCCGCTTTGACAGGTCCCATGAGATTGTAGTGTTCCACGACGCGCGCTGATCCATAAAAAGTCACTGTCAGCAAACATCCTCCATCTGTCATGAGAGGCGCTGCAAGCCGCGCCATTTTAATGAACGAGTGGCATGATACATCCATCGCCATCGCGAAGCCTTCTGCCGAAGCGTCCACGACCCTGTTATGCAAGTCTTCCTTGGGCGCGAACGCTATGGAATGCAGAAGAAAATCGAGACCGCCCCATTCTTGCGCGACCTTCTCGAACAGCGCTTCCGTCTGTCCGGGGATGCGCACGTCGCAAGGCGCACTCCACGCGATGCCCAGACGCTGCATGACTGGCGCGACAAATGGTTTCGCCTTCTCGTTCAGGTACGTCGCGGCAAGTGTCGCGCCGCAGTCGCGGAACACTTGTGCGCATCCCGTCGCAATGCTTTGCTCGTTAGCGATGCCGACAACAAGGCCGCGTTTGCCGGTGAGGTCCACAAGAGTTTTCATCGCAGGCAGGCCCCGTAGATTTGTAGATGTGCGCGTTTCTGCGAGCCGTGTGACCGCGCGGAAAGAATGCGTAGAAGCCGCAGAAAGGCATTTATAGCCCATAAAAGCAGGTAGGGCTTTGAGCGAAACGATTTATATTGCACGCGCGGCCCTTGCCTATCTCATCGGCGTGTCTCGCGCCGTGTAGGAACCACGATGACGCTCATCATAATCGTCGCGATCGCTATCACTGCGTTGGTTCTCGGCGTAGGCGCCGTTATGAGCGATGTCGGACCCTGGTACCGCAATCTGAAGAAGCCATCGTGGAACCCGCCCGACTGGATCTTCGGACCCGCGTGGACCCTCATCCTCGGACTTGCCGCCACCGCCGGCGTGCTCGCCTGGATGAATGCGCCCGATGCGGCCGGTCACGTCCGCATCGCGATCCTCTTTGGCGTGAACATCCTCCTGCACCTCGCGTGGAGCCCGTTGTTCTTCAACTTGAAGCGGCCGGACTGGGCATTGCTGGAGGTCCCGTTCCTGTGGCTGTCCATCCTCGCGCTGATGATCGGCCTCGCGCCCTATACGCCGCTCGCGATCTGGCTCCTGCTGCCCTACTTGCTCTGGGTCAGCTTCGCGACCTTCCTCAACTGGACCATCGTCCGAATCAATCCGCCGTTCGGCGCGGGAACGCCGGAGCAAGGAGCCGGGAGCTAGTGGTAACCGCGAAGTGCGCGCTGCCCTGAGAAGTTCCCGCAATCGCGAGATCGGTTCGGTTAGCACACGCTACTATTTTTGCTCCCGGCGGCGGCTATTGATTCCTTCAAGGTCCATACCGGCCGCTCGAGAACTGTAGGCGCCGGCGCGGCGGTTCGGTTTCTTCGATCTGCCACTTGATTGTGCGGGCCTTCGTATGATTGTGTCGCCGCGGGTTGGGGGCTCGCGGAATCTATGGACGTACTTTTGGCTTCGGCAGTGCCGGCCGATATCATGGCCTTTGCCGAACATTGGCGGAACGCACGAGCGAATAATCTCGTGCCCTCCTTGTCAGACTATCTGGATCGGCCGCCTTTCGCCCATCAGCGCGATACGGCGATCGTCGATGTTGCTGCTCCCGGTCAGATGCGGTTCAGGTTATTTGGCACCGGGCTGAATGATCTGTCGGGCGATGAATTGACAGGGCGTGACGTGCTTGCGCACTTTCATCCGTCGGCGAGGGCGGAGGCCGAAAGAGTCACTTGGGCGGCGGTCACGACGCCGTGCGGCTATCTCTTAAGCCGGAAGATGCGCCGCGGTGTTTTCGCGATCACAGCCTCGGGAATTGGCTTGCCACTCTGGCATCAACAAAGCGCGCGCTACTGCATCGTCGGTTTTACGTCTGCCATCTCGTCGCAAACCGAAGTTGTGGGCTCGGTTGAAGAAGGCTTCGTGACCGAGGTTAAACTTGTCCAGTGGATTGATGTCGGCTCGCGCACGCCATAACGATCCGCGCCGGGGCGGTCTCGTCTCCTACGGCGTAGGCCGCAAACTCTTTGCCAGTTCGATCATGCTGGCGTCGCTGATCCGCAGGAGTCCACGCTGTGGACGGTCCAGATCGGTGACTAAAAACACAACAACCGATACCAGCACAGCCATCATGGCCGTCGGCAGCCGGCTTCGGTGGTGCTGCAGCCCCGATGCGACACCGGATAAGACGAAGGCGACGAAGCCGACGCAATACACCAGCAGATAAACAACGTCGGGGATATGATTGCCGTAGGACGCCTTTCGCGCGCCGTGTTGATCGATCACCGCATTGACCGCATGGGCAAACGAAACCGCGGGCACTTCGGCCCGGTTCCGATTCACGGCCTGAACGGCCACATTCCAGATCTGTGCATGTAGCCGCTCCGATCGCGACAGGGCGGCGTCGCGAAGCCCATCGTCGGCGCCGGCGTCGTACAGCGCAACCCGCGCGTCGGCATAATCGGCCAACAGGCCTCGCGCCGTGGCGGCTAAGTCCGGCGGCAGAAAGTCCGCCCTGAGCGCCGCGGTTCCTATGGCATTGGCCTCATCAAGTACGATCGCGCGACGCGCATCGAAACGGGTCGCCGCCATGGAAAAAGTGAACGCGAGGATAAGGGCCAGAACCCCGAGGGCGGAGGCCTCGTGGGTAAGGTGAGAGGAAATTGGGTCCGAAGCGCGCTGGGCGCGCTGCCGACCCCAGCGATACCCACACTCCGCCCCCACGAGCATGAGAACGAGGAAAGTTGCCAAGAGTACCCACTCGTCAACGAAGAAAAGATTGCTCATCTGCGATCCAACGTGGGCAGCTCAGCCGCAATCCCGGCTTCGCCACCATTTTAAAAGAAAGGAAACGGGAAGTTCATGTCGCTCGGGTCCGATCGTCGCAGGTCGCGCGCTTCTACCGCCCCACCAGATATCCGCAGCTCGAATCCTTCGGGTCCCGCGCCATCAGGCGGTCATAAAACGCGCTCGCCCGCTCAATCATCGGGTTGATATCCGTTGCCAGGATCAATCCTTTCTCCGCCAGCGACAGCGCGGCAGCGGCATAGGCCTGCGCATACGCCTCGTGCGTCGGATAGCGTTCGGCAATGGAGCGGCGCGGATCGCTCACGGCGAGGCGGTCATCCTCGGTGCGCGGGAATGGGATGAAACTGCCTTCGCTGCGGCTGAGGCGATCCGGCGCGCCGGTGGCGGCGTTCTGCGGGTTCCATCCGACATAGGTGCCCAGCGGCACGGCCAAATCGGGCATGCGGATGCCCGCGGTCTCGATCCCATCCGCATCCACCTGCGGCACCATCACGTTAAAGGGTCGGCCGGCGCGCGGCGGCAGAATGTCGATGATGCCGTCGGTCTGGAAGCGCGCGCCGAAATCAAGCCGCGCGGGCTCGAAGGCGCGCGCCGGTGTGCGCGTGCCGGGAATTTTCGGGTATTTCTCGAGGTAGCTCGCGACACTCGTCAGCGACTGCCCCGCGATCATAGGCACTTCCGATGCGGGCGGCTCGGTGCGCAGTGTGATCCACGCGTCGAGGTGCAGCAACAGCGAGCGCAGCACCGGGCGGTAGTCCAGCGGATTGATGCAATGGGCGAGATCAAGCCGTTCCCCCGCCGCGCCGCTGCGTTGCTGCGCGCCAGCGATGGCGTAAATCCGCGCGCGCGGATTCGGTGCAAGATCGGCCGCGGGGGTGTTGGGCGCGGCGATGGTGGTATGGGTCAGCGAGGCGCCTTGCGTCCAATATTCCGTCGACGAGTTCACATAGAACAGGCGCGGTACGCTGTTCGAGGCGCTCAGCCGGTCGAGCACGCCGCGGCTTTCGCTGGTCACAACGTCGCTCTGGGCCGCAGTCGCAAACGGATACCAGGCGTTCGGATAGTCGAGGCCCACGTCGGGCGCTGTTTCACGGCCGCCTTGACCGAAGCGGTGATTGAACGGGCCCTTGCCCGCGCCGGTCACGTTCAGCAGCGCGCCGTCGAACGCCAGCCGCCCGGCGCTGCCGGTCGATAGGCCGTGGTACAACATCGTCTGTAGCGCCCGGCCGCCTTCGCCATGACCAAAGGCGATGACCGCGCGCGGCAACTCGCCGCCGCTGCTCACCAGCGGATTGAGCCCGCCAAAACGATCGAAGCGTTCGAAGTGGAAGAACAGCAGCGCATCGCGAATGGCGGCAAAGCCGAGCCCCGCGATCCGGGGCCCACGCGCCGCATAACTCACCGTATAGATCGCGCCCGGTTTGAACCCGGTTTCGAGCGTGATGATCGCCGGATCGTAAATCGCCCGTCCACCCAGTTTTCGTCCGAAGTGCCAGCGTTCCCGCGGAATCAATACGCGCGGACTTGCCGCGGTTTCGCGCATGGTCAGTTGCGCATCGGGATCGTCGGGCCGCGCCGGCTCGTAGCCGACCGACAAAGCGCTTCCTGTGGCGCGCGCGGTGGTTGCCGCTTCCGTCAGCGCGATCTCCGACAGCACCCGGCCGAACATCGGTTTGCCCGCTTCAAGTGCGATGGGAAGATCGGCCCGCAGGCGGCCATCGCCGGGCGCGACGTCCCAGTTCCAGCCCACCCACAGCAGGCTGTATCCCTGATCCATCAGGAAGCCGTTGCCGGCTTCGGCGCTGCTCACCGGTAGCAGCGCATTTGTCGCGTCGTTGAACACGCTCAGCATCGCCGGCCCCGCCGCGCTGCCGGCTTCGAACAGCAAGCGCCCGTTTGCCCGCCCGCCATCGACCGGACGCATCAGCATGAAATCGGAAGAAAACTGCACGCGCCCCTGGGAGTCCCGGGGCGCGAGACGGATATCGGTGATGGCCTGATTTTCCGCCGCGGCGGAATCGATCACGAAATAGATGCGTCCGCGCAGGCGTTCATAAGGTCCGACGCCGCCGAACGCCCGGCCTTCGGCCAGCACCGCCCGCTCAAGAATTTCGATACGCTCCACATCCGCTCGCGCCGGTGTCGCGAAAGCGACACCGACAAAAGCCAGCGCGCTACAAACAAGGCGCATCGACGTCTGCATTCTGGAACCCCCGGGCCCTCGTAACCCGTGGGACAGTATGCCGAATCTTCGCCAATAGGCCAAAAAAAACGGC
>CANJEU010000157.1 GCA_947473445.1 Fidelibacterota bacterium
GGTGACCGTTGAGCGGGCACTGTTCAAGTCACTCAACACCGCCGCTGTGCGCCTCGCGCAGGCGGTCGGCCCGCGCGCGATCGTCGATACGGCCCACCGCCTTGGCATTACCGAGGATCTCAAACCCGAATTGTCGCTGGCCCTGGGTTCGGGCGAGGTCACGTTGCTTGAGCTTTCGGGCGCCTACGCGCCGTTTGCGAACGGCGGTTTCGGCGTGACGCCTTACGCCATCACGATGATCACCGATCGGGACGGCAAGATCCTCTACAAGCGTGGCGGCGGCGGCTTTGGCCGCGTGATGGAGCCCGAAACAGTGGCCATCATGAACCGCATGATGAGCCAGGTGCTCACCCAAGGCACCGGCACCGCCGCGGCGTTCGGTTTCCCCGCGGCGGGAAAAACCGGGACCAGTTCGGACTTCCGTGACGCGTGGATGATGGGATTCACCACCGAATACATAGCCGGCGTCTGGGTCGGAAATGATGAAGGCGCGGGGATGAAAGGTGTCACCGGGGGCGGATTGCCTGCTTTAATCTGGCGCGACGTGATGACCGAGGCCCATACGGGGCGCAGCCCTCACTATCTTCCGGGCACGGAGCCCGAGCGCGAAGACTTCATCGGACGGTTCTTGGACGTCTTTTCGAAGAGCTAAATTCGCGCCTTCAAAAACCCTCGTATTCTCGCGGCTCGACGGGGCCTGGTACCGCTATTGCCTGGGAATTTCGCGCAAAAGTGGCGGGAGTCTCAATAAAACCGGCCCTCCCCTATGTGGATAGCCCCAAAAAAGCCCGAAAATCGCGTGAAATTTTGAAATATTCTTTCGAATTTTACAGTTACAGACGCAAATCGGGCCGGCCCCCCTGAACGTCAGGTCGCCTGTCCCAACGTACTGAAAAACAGTTCGAAATCGGCCTCGAGCACCCGCCCATAAACAGAGTAAACGCGTAATTTAATTTCAATTAGGTTTGATGATGGCGAGTTAGAGCTAAAATTCGCAAGAAATGGTCCCTTATTAACCATGCTCGCGCAAGATTATTTGGGTTGTCAGGGTGATGGGTGGTTCCTCAATAATCCAGCCAACACAAACGCGCCCCCCAATGAAGGGGGGCCGACCGCCGAGAGTGGGGAGAGACGCTCTGACGTGCGGACCGGGAGTAGCGTTGCGAATGACAGCCGGAGCGACCGGAACCGGCGACGATCACAGGGAACACGACCAACAACGGGGCGTTCACATCCCGGCGGCTGTGCTCTGTCGATTTAGACAAGGAAGACGTGCTTTGACCTCATCAAGCTTCTTCTCGAAAGCTGGCGCTGCTGTGCGCGCCCTGACGGCTGGCGCCTTCCTTGCCGGCGCGGCCGCGATGGTGGCCGTACCGGCCCTGGCTGCCGACATTCCGGCCGACCTTCATGTCGATCTGTCCTCGGTCGTCGTCTCAAAGGACGAGCTCGTGTGCCTCGCGCTCAACGATTATTGGGAAGCGCGCAGCGAGACCATGGCCGGCCGTATCGCGGTCGCCCAAGTGGTCATGAACCGCGCGATGGATTCCCGTTTTCCGTCGAACATCTGCGAAGTCGTGAAGCAGAACTTCTTCCAGGGCGCGCTGAACAAGTGTCAGTTCTCCTGGTTCTGCGATGACCGCGCCGACACGCCCTATGAAGCTGACGCATGGCGCACGTCGATAAAGATCGCCGTGGCCATGCTGCAAAAAGATTCTTCGATTCCGGACCCCACAGGCGGGGCGCTTTGGTATCACGCTGACCATGTCCGTCCGTCGTGGACCGGGAATTACGAGACCACTACGATGGTTGGCAGCCACGTCTTCTACCGTGACCCCGACAGTCCCAGCCGCGTTCAGGCGCGCAAGCCGTTTATCTATCGGCTCAATGCGTTTGCGGAATATAAGGGTAAGAATGGCGGCCGCCGCTCGACCGCCGTGGCCTCGGCTGCGAATTCATCCGTAGCAGTGCAGAGCGGCGCCGTTCCGCTGCAGCCAATCGCGCGCTAATCCGGCTTCGCGGCGTGCGCGCGGGTCGGGGATATACCGATCCATCACCTCGTCCACCGTGCGCCAGAACGCGCGGCTGTGATTGAGGTGCAGCAGATGCGCCACCTCATGCGCCGTCACGTATGTCAGCGCCGGTAGCGGCGCGAGAATCAATCGCCACGAAAACGACAGACGCCCATCGGGTGAGCAGCTACCCCACCGGGAGGATGTGTCGCGCGTGGTGACATGGGCGACTTTGCACCCGATCAATCCCGCCATCTCATGCGCCATGGGCGCGATCACGCGCCGCGCTTCCTGCTTCAGCCATTCGGTCATACGCCGCGCGGCAAACTCCGGCTGGCCGGAAATCATGATGGTGTCGCCCTCGCGCCAGACTCCGCCGCGACCGTTCGCCGCGAGCCGCAGGGTGTGATCGACGCCCGCGATCGGAATGCGCGCGCCGTCGGCAAAAGGGATTTGCGCGGGCAGCAATGCGAGGTGCTTGCGAATCCAGCCCTCGCGGCTTGCGACAAATTCGAGCGCGATGCGTACGCTCGCGCGCTTGGGACGCACCAGAACGACACGTCCGCGCCCAGGGTCGAGGCGCAGGCTGAGACGCCGCGCGCGCGTGCTGACCGTTGCGACAACACGGGTCGCAAGGTCGGGCGGTAGCACGGCCGTAAGATCAAGCTCGGGCGCGGGGCTTGTCATCATCTTCGTCATCATGAGCGTCATGACGTTCATGGGATGACGTGGTCCTCCAGGGGGCCGGCGTCGCGTTCGGAAATGCCGCGGCCGCGCACGCTGATGCCGGCGTCATGTACGCTCTCGGGCGAGCCGCTGATGAGCGGATGCCACGGAAAGAGATCCTGGCCCGCGGCGACAAGGCGGTAAGCACAGGTGGTGGGAAGCCAGCCAAGGTCGCCGATGTTCTCAGCCGTCAGCACCACGCAATCGCGCACGACGCGCTTCCGGCGCGGGTAGTTTTTGCAGCGGCAGCTGTCGGTATCAAGCAGCCGGCAGGCCACATTGGTTTTGAGCGCGGGGCCGTTGTCCTGCGCGATCTTATGCATGCAGCATTGGCCGCAGCCGTCACACAGGCTTTCCCACTCCTCAGGCGTCATCTCTGAAAGTGTCTTACTCCGCCAGAAGGCAGATCGGCTCACGCGCCAGCCTCGCGGCGAATATAAGCGGCCATGTCCGCGGCGGTCGCCCCGTTGGAAAAGTGGGTCAGGTAGCGGCCTTCGGGGCTCATGAAGAAGATCATGCCGCTATGTTCGACGGTGTATTCGCCCGTCTCCTTGCCGTCGGTGTCCTTCAGCGGCCCCTTCTGGGCGAACACCCGGTAAACCTTGGTGGCTTGCGCGATCTGTTCAGGCGTTCCGGTCAGCCCGACAAAGCGCGGATGAAATGCTCCGACGTACGCGCCGACCGCTTCAGCTGTGTCGCGTTCGGGGTCGACGGTGATGAACACCGGCGTGACGCGCTCGCCGGCCGGACCGGACTCGACGATGGCATCCGTCATGGTCTGCAGCGTCAACGGGCAGATATCCGGGCAGTGAGTGAAGCCGAAAAACACCAGGCTGTAGCGGCCCTTGAGGTCGGCGTCGGTGAACGGTTTGCCCGTGCCGTCGACCAGCGAGAAAGACCCGCCAATGGCGACGACGCCGCCGGTATCCCCAGCCGGGGTCGCCTGCGGCCGGAACGCGGGATGGTACAGCGCCAGCATCGCAAGCGTGCCCAAGAGGATGATGGAGCCGATCAGAAGGCGTTTGATGATCATGATCCGAATCTTCACGTTAGAGTGCCGCGCACGCAAGCGCTTTAAAGGTCAAGTCGGCGCGATCACTTCAGGGCTTGCAGGCGCTTATCGATCTCGCCGCGCAAGGCCGATCCGTCCTCGGCGACCTTCTGGGCCTTCTGCCAGAACCCCCGCGCACCGGCGCTATCGCCGGCCTTTTCGCGGCCAAGGCCGGCAAGGTAGAGCGCCTCGGGGTTCTCGGGCTGAATTTTGAGAATCTCGGCCACTGTCGTGGTGAGTTCGGCGGGCAGAGGCGCGGTGGAATTGGTGTCCACGTCCATCATCAGGAGACCGGCGTACTGCAGCCGCGGGGCCGCTTCCTTTGGCCGCAGGGCGATGGCCTTCTTATAGGCCTCGCCCGATTTCGCGCGGTCGTTCAGCACGGTGTAGGAGCGGGCGAGCATCATCCAGCCCTCATAGTCCTCGGGAGCCGACTCAAGACGCGCGGCAAGTCCGGCGACCATGCCTTGGATCAAGGCGGTCTGTTCAGGGCTTACCGCCAGCGGGGTGACAGGGCCCGTTGCGACGGGACCAGGGGCCCTAGATGTCGTAGGCGGCGCAGTCGTTGCGGCCGCGACGGCTTTGTCACCTTGCGGGAACATATCGAGCGGATGTTTGGGCTCGACCGTCATGGGGGCGATGCCGGCGTCCTGCGCGACCGCCGCCATCTGCTGACGCACCATATCGACCCAGCCCGCATCGGACGGCGCATTGGCGGTCAGATCGCGCCAAATGGCGATGGCGCCCTGCGGATTGCCGTTGCCGGCTTGCTCAAGACCCAGATAGAAGCGCGCCCGCGCATCGGTGCGATCATAGGTGAGCGCGCTTATCATGGCTGCATGGGCGTCTTCGGTGACGAGCCCATTCTGCGCGGCCGAAAGGGCTTCGCCCAGGCTGGAATAAGATTCAGCGCCCGGCTGCAGCTCGGTCAGGCGCTTAAAGGCTGCCACCGCCTCAGGGAAGCGACCAAGCTCGCGGTAGGTGCGGCCAAGAAGGGCAAAACCTTCAGGATTTTCAGGATCGGCGTTGACGCGCGCGGCCAAGCGGTCGACCAGGGCGTCGATATTGCTTTGCGACAGGCCGTCCTCGGACTCAAGCGCGGCAAGCTGGGCCGCTTCCGGATCGGGCGTGCCGATCTGTACATAGGCGCCGATGGCAATCAGCGGCACGAGGATGGCGGAGATGCCGATGCCGAGCCAGCGCGAGCGATTGGTGCCGGTGTGAACTTCTTCAGCCGGCGCGCGGCCGGAGGCGAGGATACGCCGTTGAATTTCCAGGCGCGCCGCGTCGGCTTCGGTGGCGGTCAGAACGCCGCGGGCGACGTCGCGCTCGACTTCCTTGAGTTGATCTTGAAAAACCGTGAGGTCATAAGCGGCGCGGCCAAGACCTGGGTCGCCTCGGCGAATCACGGGCCAAACCAGGATGATCGCAACGACGAGGCTTAAGAGCGCGGCGGTGATCAGGATCATGGCGTGCGCTCTCCGGGCGCGAGCTCGGCAAGCGTGGCCTTCTCCTCCGGCGTCAGCGGCACAGGTGCGGCCAACGCGGGCGCGCCGCGCAGGCGGCGATACACGACGAAAGCGCCGAGGCCCAGCACGAGGAAGGGGCCGAACCAGAGCAGATAGGTCCGTGTTGTGAAGCGTGGTTTCAAAAGGACGTAGTCGCCATAGCGGCTGACCATGAACGCGATCACGCCTTCATTGCTGTCACCGGCCAGAATGCGCGTGCGAAGCAGAACGCGCATATCACGGGCGATATCGGCATTGGATTCGTCGATGGTTTCATTCTGGCAGACGACGCAGCGCAGGTGCTTGCTGACTTCGCGCGCGCGGGCCTCAAGCACAGGGTCTTTGAGCATCTCGTGCGGTTCAACCGCAACGGCCGTGCTCGCAAGAACAAGGGTGAAA
>CANJEU010000158.1 GCA_947473445.1 Fidelibacterota bacterium
CAAGGGGGAGGTGGGGGTTTTGCGGGGACCTCAGCCGGTCTTTCGAAAGGAACCGCCGCCTTCATCGGGCGGCGGCGGTGCGGTCATCGGCGTTCGACGGATCACCGAAACCGCACCACTACGCGTGCGCTGCTGCCTATTGGGGATTTGGCAGCGGCGGAATCGTGATCATGCCGCCGTGAATAGGGCAGGGGTTCGACAGGTTCGTCCCGTCGCCCGTCGTATAGTCATACAAAGCATGAGCGACGACGACGCGCGCCCCGTCCTGCGGCGCCTTCTGCACGAATTCGATATTCAGCGCGTCCGGATAGCCAATCGCCTGAACACGCACCTGGTCCGACTGGTCCAGCAGCGCGAAGGCCGTTTCGCTGAAGCTCTCGCGCGCGGCCAGCGGGATGTCCAGCTTCCCCAGGTTCGCGCCCGTCGCGGCGTCATACATGCGCGCCTCGAACACCGCATCCTGTTCGCTGAAGTTATGCAGCAGCACCAGCGAATGGCGCGGGCCGACGCGATTGATCTGCGCATTCAGCACCACTTGCTGCGCCGGGATGTAATCCTGATGCGGCGAATGGGTGCATACGCTTGCGTCCTCAATCCGCCCCGTCTGTTCAGTGTTCCGCACATGCTGCCACAGCTGCTTCTCGCGGCCGTTCTCGACATACAGCACGATAGGTTGGCTCCAGTTCACCGGCGCGAACGTTTGCAGCATCAGGTGCGGCTGAATGGAGATCGAGGCTTTCGCCGGCACATCCACCTGCACCGTACCCAGCCACTTCTTCTCATCCTGGCCCCAGATGCTGATGTAATTCGTCACCGTGCCTTCATCGCGCATATTGGCCAGGCGGATCTGCGACTCACCGGCCGTGTAGCCGACAATCGGCGTCTTATTATAGGGGTCCGCGAAGCCCGGCATCGGCAAATCCGAGAGCTGCGAGTCCGCGCGTGCGGGCGAGGTCATCGCCGTGAAGGCTGCCAGAGTCGCGAGGAACGAGATGGCGCCCGCGAGCGCGATCATCGGGAATTTCTGCGTGGTGGTCAGCATTTTAGGGTCTTTCTGTTGTCCATGGGTAATTTCCCCATCACCTGGACGTATCAGTATCAGAACCTATTCCCCCCGGGAGTGACGATTTTCGCAAATGCCAATTCAAAATTTTGAGGGCAAACTATTCCATATGGCCATAAAGTTGCCCCACTGGGCCCGGCGCGGGCCTTACACTCGTTCTAAACAGGAAAGGCCGATCCCATGAAAGTCGATGGAAGCTGCCACTGCGGAGCCATCACCTACACCGCCGAGATCGATCCGGCGAAGGTCAGCATTTGCCACTGCAACGACTGTCAGATCACGGCCGGTTCCGCCTTTTCCTTCAGCGCGCCCACCATCGACGCCATGGTCACCTTCCTCAAGGCGCAGCCGTCCATCTATATGAAAAAGACCGCCGCCAGCGGCCGCGCCCGCGCCCACGCCTTCTGCCCGGTGTGTGCCACGCGCATTTATTCCGCCAGCGTCGAACCCGCCCCGCCGCAAATCACCTTGCGCGCCGGCCCCTTGAAACAACGCCGCGAACTCACCCCCAAACGCCAAGTCTGGTGCAGCGCCGCCCTCGACTGGTCCAAGGTCGACGCCGGCGAATGCATCGCCGAACAGTAGGAGCGCGCACCATGGCCTACGACCTCGACACCGCCACCGCCCTCACATGCCTCCAACCCTTCGCCTGGGGCATCACCCCGCGCGTACGCAAGAAACGCGGCTCCGCGGCGAGCGAAGTCTAGCCACCCAAGCCATTGTCATCCTCGGGCGCGCGCTTGCGCGACCCGGGGATCCACGTTTTCTGGTTTCTGTTTCCTGTCTTCTTCCCTTCCGTCATCCTGGGCGACTTGGCGCGCCGAAGCTCCGCAGGAGCGAAGGCGGCAGCCCAGGATCCAGGGGTATCTGGTTTCTGTTATCTTCTGATTTCAGTTCGCGTTTTCCTGGGGGGACTCACCGCGTGACCTTCAACAACTGCAACCACACCATCCACCGTCACCACCACCACTTCGGCTGGGATAATTCTTTCGCCCCCGTCAAAACCATCGCGCCGGGCGAGTCCGTCTTCCTCGAATGCACGGACTCCAGCGCCGGCCAATTCTCCCCCGCCAGCACCACGCCCGATGTCGTCACCCTCGACTTCGGCAAGGTGAACCCCGTCACCGGCCCCATCTATGTCGACGGCGCCAAACCCGGCGACGCGCTCAAAATCACGCTGCTCGGGTTCGAACCCTCCGGCTGGGGCTGGACCGCGCTCATCCCCGGCTTCGGCCTGCTCACCGACCAGTTCCCCGAGCCCGCCCTCAATATCTGGAAATACGATCCCTCAAGCCTCGCGCCGTCACTGTTCGGCAAGAACGCGCGCGTGCCGCTCAAACCTTTCGCCGGCACCATCGGCGTCGCGCCCGCCGAGAAGGGCGGTCACTCCGTCGTCCCGCCGCGCCACGTCGGCGGCAATATGGACATTCGCGATCTCGCCGCCGGCGCCACGCTCTATCTCCCCATCGAGGTCGAAGGCGCGCTGCTCTCCATCGGCGACACCCACGCCGCCCAGGGCGACGGCGAAGTCTGCGGTACGGCGATTGAAAGCCCCATGAACGTCGCCGTGAAGGTCGACCTCGTGAAAGGCGCGAACCTAAAGTCCCCGCGCTTCACCACACCCGGCCCCGTCACCACGCACCTCGATCAAAAAGGATATGAGGTCACCACCGGCATCGGCCCCGACCTCATGCAAGCCGCCCGCGCGGCCGTCGCCAACATGATCGACCTGCTCGTCGCCCAGCACAAATTCACACCGGCGGACGCGTATATGCTGTGTTCGGTGTGCGGCGATCTGCGCATCAGCGAGATCGTGGATATGCCGAATTGGATTGTGAGCTTTTATTTTCCGCGAGTAGTCGTTGAGTAAGTCAACGACTACGAAGCGCCACGCCGAAGCGCGCAGCGCGAAGGCGGGCGGATAACGCAGTGGATGAAATTCTGTATGTCTTTCTTGAGCATTAATCCGAATTGCAGCGGTATGTAACGGTGGTGGACCAGCAGGTTGAGCCATTCGAGCAATTAGTAGAACGTGTGTTCTCAGAGCATGCAGAAGTGGTCGGTTCTATTGCGATCACTTGGAATGGCCTGATGTCCGAATGCGGGAAAATATTCCATCACCTCTCGGGGCTGCAGACAGTAGAAGCCGCCCAGGCAATATGGAACGCCCCGAAAAACGATGCGACACTGCGTGACATGCTGCTGGCGATTGCAACGCTTGCTTACGAAGTTAAACAGCCGAAGCGATATCGCGATATTCGCTGGTTAATCGTGGAGCAGTTCGACAAATACCGAGGCCATCGTGATTCTGCGGTCCACAGCCCGTACGCCATTTATTTGAGCGAGAAAGGGCTAGTGGTCGAGCCGGACACGTTTCATGGAAACAAGCTCGCTCGGAAGTTAAAGGAAATAGACCTTGAGCGTGATCTGACTATTTATTTGGAAAACTTGCGCGCACTGCGTGGATTTGCAAATGGTATTGCGGCAGCGTTAGCATGGCCTAATGAATCAGATTGGCCGGTGAAACCGGCGCTGAAGCCAATCTCGCGAGAATCAAACACTGCACCACAATAGAGGTCGGTGAACCTTACCCCACCACCACCTCAAAACAATCCCGCCCCACACCGTGCTCGTCCGGCCCACCGGCCGCCGCCGTTTCAAACCGCGCGCACACTTCAAACTTCGTCGGCTCCAGCACGCGATACTCATAAAACTCGAACGTCTGCCGGTCCGCGACCTGGATGCGGCGTTTCGCTCTTGCCTCGATCTCCGCCAACGTCTTCGGCAGCGTCGCCTCGCTTTTGTGCAGCTCCTGCACCACGGCCACGATCGTCTGTAGATCGGCCATGCGCTGCGCATCGCGCTCCCGCGCATCGCCTTCGCCTACCTGCGCGTTCATCAGGCGCATGCCCGCCGTCAGGCTCGCGGCCAGAATAGCGCCGATGATGCCCAGGAAGATGATCCGGCGTGACGTCCAGGGGCGAGGGGAGAGACTGGTCATAGGTGAGATTTAATCCATAAGGCGGCTGGCGCGGCTGCCTTTGATGATCGCACTTGTCATTGACGAGAATCAATTCGGCGCGCGGCGGTTTTGAATATGCATACGGCATACATATTTGGAAACACCGCATTTCATGCGTTTAAATCAATTCACCTACTACGCCCTGCGCCTGTGTCTGTATCTGGCCGAGCACCCGGACCGCACCTGCACGGTGCGTGAAATCGCCGAATGGTTCGGCATTTCACGCGACCATCTGGTGAAGGTGGCCCACAAGCTCGCGTCCCTCGATTTCGTCTCCAGCACCAAGGGCCGGGGCGGCGGTCTGCGCCTCGCGCGCGAGGCGTCCGATATCACCCTCGCGGCCATCGTCAAGGCCACCGAGCCCGACTTTTACACCGTCGAGTGCTTCGACGCCGTCCGCAATACCTGCCGCATCACCAAATCCTGCGGCCTCAAACACATCCTGAACGATGCGACCCAAGCGTTCCTCGGCACGCTCGAGAAACGAACCCTCGCGTCCGTCGCTCATCCGCGCCTTTCCGTTCCACCACTCTAAAGGGAGACCACCACCCATGAACCAGCCCGCGACCCAACCCGCGAAGTCCTTGTACGAACGTCTTGGCGGCGCCGACGCCGTCAACGCCGCCGTCGACATCTTCTACCGCAAAGTCCTGTCCGACGACCGCGTGTCACCGTTCTTCGACAATGTCGACATGGACGCCCAGATCGCCAAACAGAAGGGCTTCCTCACCATGGCCTTCGGAGGCCCGAATAAATATACCGGCCTTGATATGCGCACCGGCCATAAGCGCCTCGTCGCCCGCGGCCTCAACGACAGCCACGTCGACGCCATCGTTGAACTGCTGGGCGCCACCTTGAAGGAACTCGGCGTCGCCGACGCCGATATCGCCGAAGTCGCGGCCATCGCCAACAGCGTTCGCGACGACGTCCTCAATCGTTAAGCGGACGGCGGCATCGAACCTCAGCGGCAGGAGCATATAAATGGCGGCACGGATTTCTTATGGCGACGCGCAATTCGAGTTGCGGGACGGCGAAAGCGTTCTCGACGGTCTCGGGCGCCAGGGAATCTCCATACCCCATTCCTGCCGGTCGGGTGTGTGTCAGTCGTGCCTGATGCACGCCGACGACGGCGCGATTCCGCCCGAGGCGCAAAAGGACCTGAAACCGACCTATAAAAAGCAGGATCTGTTCCTCGCCTGCCAATGCCGTCCTGAAAGCGACATGCGGATCAGTCTGCCGAACGTTCCGAACCTCGATACGCCCGCGGTCATCGCCGCGAAGGACATGCTCAACGGCTCGGTCCTGCGCGTGCGCCTCGCCACGGCCGCGCCCTTTATCTGTGAACCCGGCCAGTACATCAGCCTCATGATCGCGGGTGGTCTCACGCGCAGTTATTCCGTCGCCAACGATCCCGCGGCCGATGGCTACATCGAACTGCACATCCGTCTCTTGCCGAACGGCCTGATGAGCGGCTTCCTCATGGCTGCGCAGACCGGCGATTCCCTCACCGTACGCGGCCCCGCCGGCCTTTGTTTCTATGTGGCCGAGGAGGCACGCGATTATCCCATCCTGCTTGCGGGAAC
>CANJEU010000159.1 GCA_947473445.1 Fidelibacterota bacterium
CGATGATCAAAATCTGGTCGATGACCCAGGCCGAGGTGGCGCGGGTTTCCGCTTTCGCCGCCTCGTCTTCGCCCTGGAAAATCGGCTTGGCGAATTCCAGATACCAGTCGCAGAACGTGCCCCACGTAAAGGTGTAGAGACCGTTGGCGGCTTCGTTGAAGCGGTAGTTGATGATGGCGCCGGACACATCGCGCGCGGCGTCGGCTACTTTCGAGACGATCCACTTGTTGAGAGTCGTCGTGACCGCCTTGGGATCGAAGCTCGGCACGATGACGCATTCATTCATCTGGCAGAAACGCGCGGCGTTCCAGATTTTCGTGATGAAGTTGCGGTAGCCCGCGATACGGCCTTCGGCGAGCTTGATGTCGCGTCCCTGCGCAGCCATGGCGGTCAGGGTAAAGCGCACGGCATCGGTGCCGTAGCTGTTGCAGAGGTCCAGAGGGTCCAAGACGTTGCCCTTGGACTTGGACATCTTCTGGCCCTTCTCGTCACGCACCAGGGCATGGATGTAAACGTCGCGGAACGGCACATCACCCATGAAGTGATGGCCCATCATCATCATGCGGGCGACCCAGAAGAAGATGATGTCAAAGCCGGTGACAAGCACGTCGCCCGGATAGTATTTGGCAAGTTCGGGAGTCTTTTCGGGCCAGCCGAGGGTGGAGAACGGCCACAGCGCCGATGAGAACCACGTGTCGAGCACGTCTTCGTCGCGGACAAGCGCTACGTCCTTACCGTAATGCTTGCGCGCAAGTTCGTGTGCTTCGGCTTCGTCGTAGGCCACAAACGGATGACCATCGGGCGCGTACCACGCCGGAATCTGATGCCCCCACCATAGCTGGCGCGAAATGCACCACGGCTGGATGTTGCGCATCCATTCGAAGAAGGTGTTTTCCCAGGTTTTGGGCACAAAGCGCGTACGTCCGGTTTCAACCGCTTCGATGCACGGCTTCGCCAGTGTTTTCGCGTCCGCGTACCACTGGTCCGTCAGCCAAGGTTCGATCACGACGCCGGAGCGGTCCCCGTAAGGGATCTGCATGGCGTTGTCTTCGATCTTCTCGAGAAGACCACGCGCTTCCATATCGGCGACCACCATCTCGCGCACCTTGAAGCGATCGAGACCACGATATTGTTCGGGTGCCTCTTCATTGAGCTGCGCGTCGCGATCGAAAATGTTGATCATTGCAAGATTGTGGCGCTTGCCGACGGCGAAGTCGTTGAAGTCGTGGCCCGGGGTGATTTTGACCGCGCCGGTCCCCTTCTCGGGGTCGGCGTATTCATCGGGAACGATGGGTAGGCGGCGCTGCGTCAGCGGCTGAATGCAGTTTTTACCGACGAGGAGCTTGTAGCGATCGTCGTCGGGGTGCACGGCAATGCCGGTATCGCCCAACATCGTTTCGGGGCGCGTCGTGCCCACCGTAATGAAGGTATCCTCGGCACCCTCCACCGGGTACTTGAAATACCACATCTTGCCCTTCACTTCCCGGTTCTCGACTTCGAGGTCGGAGATGGCCGTGTGAAGCTTCGGATCCCAATTCACGAGACGCTTGTCGCGATAGATAAGACCTTCGCGATGCAGTTCGACGAACACTTTCGTCACGGCCTTCGAGAGGCCTTCATCCATCGTGAAGCGCTCGCGGTTCCAATCGGGCGATGCGCCGAGGCGGCGAAGCTGGTGGGTGATGATGCCGCCGGACTGCTCTTTCCATGACCAGACGCGCTTGACGAACTCCTCGCGGCCCATGTCGCGACGGTTGACTCCTGATTGCGCGAGCTGACGCTCGACGACCATCTGCGTTGCGATACCGGCGTGATCGGTGCCTGGCTGCCACAACGCGTCATGCCCCGCCATGCGGTGATACCGGATCAGGATATCCTGCAGCGTGAATGTCAGCGCATGGCCGATGTGAAGGCTGCCCGTGACGTTGGGGGGCGGCATCATGATGGTGTAGGGCTCCGCGGAGGATTGAGGCTGTGCGCCAAAATCGCCGGACTTTTCCCAGCGGGCGTAAAGCGCCTCTTCCACGTCTTGCGGATTGTAAGTTTTGTCGAGCATCGGGCGAGCCTTCCTAACAGAAGGCATGGGTTTACCCGCCCAGGCGCATGGGCGCAACGCTGACTAAAGTCAGGAAATTACGCGCGTTTTGCGCGCATGGAACACGCGGGTTAACGGCCGGAGGCGCGAACGGTTAAGGCCGTTCGGCCCTTGTCGCAATCCGCTCGACTTCCTGCTTCACGATACGTTCGACGATGTATGGCAGGTTAGAGTCGAGCCAGTGCTTCAGGATCGGCGTGCAGATTTCGCGCACCAGTTCTTCCAGCGTCAGACCGTGATTACCAAGCGACACCGCGCGTTCGCGCGCGACAGCCTGGGCCAACTGGGAGATCGAGGCTCCCGAAGCGGCGGCGACGGCCTGAGATACCAAGCCCTCGTTATAATCGTACTGCTGATGATGGAAGTTCGGAGCCGGTTCAGGCTCCTGATGATAGTGATGCTGCTCCATCTCCTCGACCATCATTGAGTCGGTGAGTTGCAGCGGCATGTCCGGCTCAGGATCCGGATTGTAAATGGGCTCTTCTTCCTCGAGCGGCGCATCGAAAATCGAGGCAATCGGTGCCTCTTCCATGGCCGGCTCTTCCATCAGCAGGAGAGGTTCCGGCTCGGGCTCGGGTTCCGGCTCGGGTTCGGGCTCCGGCGGTGGCGGCGGAGGAGGAGGTGGTGGTGGTGGAGGTGGGGGCGGCGGAGGCGCAGCCTTCGGCGGCTCGGGCTTTGCAGCCTCGCCGTCGTCCTCGGACAAAATCTTACGGATGGAGGCAAGAATGTCCTCCATCGATGGTTCTTGTTGGCCTTCGGCAGTCATGAGTCCTAACCGCTCCCCACCGGTTTTTCCGGCTATTCGTCGGGAATCTTAGTTCCAGTGGTTAAAGAATTCTATAACACGGCCAAAGATTTAGGGGCAGACCCAAATTTATCAACCGGGCCCCCTCGCCTTCCTCCGCCTAATTTTCGCCGAATAGCTGCGGCTTCCCCAAACGAAACGTGGCGACCCGCGAGCTGCGGGCCGCCATATGATTTCGTATCCCGAGCCCGCCGGGACCGCGCTATTGGCGCTTGTCGGTCCCCGCCGCGGCATCGCTGCCGAACGGCTTGTATTGCACGTCGTCAAAGTGCGCGATCGGATCGTAGAACGGGGTTTCGAGCATGAGGTCGGGGCCCGTGAGCTGTCCCACGGCCGAGAGAATCTGATGCGCGGCAACAAGTTGGTCACGCTGCGCGCGCACAAGTGCCACCTGCACGCCGAGGAACAACTGTTCAGCATTCAGTACGTCGAGAACGGTACGCGAGCCGACCTCGGCTTCGCGGCGCGTGCCCTCAAGGGCGATCGTGTTGGCGGCGATCGCCGAACGGTAGCTTTCAATGGAAGCCGTCGCCGACTGATAGTTTTCCCAGGCGGCCGTGGCTGTATTGCGTGCGTCGAGCTTGGCTTGATCGGCAAGCAGACTCTGCTGGCCGGAAACATGTTTTGCCTGACGGAGACGCGCGTATTCGGCGCCTTGCTGATACAGCGGAACGACGACCTGCGCGCTGGCCACGGCCTGTTCGTTGCGCGACTTGTCGGCCAGCGTATTCCACCCACGCTGATAGGTGGCATTGAGATTCACGGTCGGTAGCAGTTCGCCCTGCACCACCGTGACGTTATCGTCCGCGGCTCTCGCCGTGTAATCGGCCACGAGATAGTTAGGGTTCTGCTCCATGGCGATATTGATGGCCGCCTCGAGCGTGGCCGGAAGATTCGCCGGGGCCATCGGCTGTACAAGGCCTTCAGGCACTTTGCCGACAACGTTGAGATACGCCGAACGAGCGAGCTGCAACGAGCTTTCCGCCTGCACCAGCGAAGCGCGCGATGCCGCCAAGCTTGCTTCGGACTGGGCAACGTCGGTGCGCGTGATTTCACCCACGCGGAAGCGATCGTTGGTCGCGTCGAGCTGCCGGCTCAGCACTTGCACGTTATTGCGCTGGAGTTCGACGACGGCCTGAAATTGAAGGACATCGAGATAGGCGGTCGCCACCTGAAGCAGCACCTGCGATTCGGTTGCTTCAAGGCGGGCGCGCTGCGCCATCACCTGGTTGCGCGCCTGCGCCGTGCTGGCAACCGTGCGGAAGCCGCGGAACAGCTGTTGCGTGACTTGAGCATTGAGCGTTTGCTGCGTGCGCAGAGTCATGCCCGACTGGTTGACCGGACCGCCGGAGCTTCCTTGGCTGATAATTTCGCTTTCATTGCGGTTGCGAGACGCGTTGCCCGTAACCGACAAACTCGGGCGCCATCCCGACAACGCGATCGGCACGCTTTCATCAACGGCACGCAACTGGGCGCGTGCGGCGCGGAGGTTGGGATTGCCCTCATACGCGAGGGCCATAGCTTCGCGCAGGGTCTCGGCGGCGACCGGCTGTGCGAGCAGCACGACGGCGGCGCTGCATAGAAGCAGCTGTCTCAGATAGTTAGTCATATGGCTTTGCCCCACTAAATATTGCCAGCCATCGCGTTTTGCCCACACGCGTTGGAACCTCTATCCGAAGAAAGTGAGGAATGCCACCGGTTTTCAGTGAATGAACTGCAACATCACGGAGAGATGAGCGGTGCGGCCACAAATGACCGCATAGCCGACTATTTACTTACCCGAGAAAGATCATCCTACCCGAGAAAGCTCATCCTAATAGATCATCCTAGAAGACGAACTTCGGCTGCGGCGCGAATTCGGGCAGGTAGGCCATAATGAGGTCGAAGTCGGTACGGCTGCCCCAGGCGTCGCCGATCCGGGTGACAAGGGTCGCGCGTCCCACAGGGCCCGACCGGACCACGGCCACCAGACGGCCACCGTCGCGGAGCTGCTGCTTAAGGGCCATGGGAATTTCATTCACAGCGCCGTCGATGAGAATGACGTCGAACGGCGCTTTCGCCGGAACACCCGACGCAAGATCGCCGCGCACGACCGTGACGTTCGGAATGACCAATTCGGTCATGATCTTGCTAGCCTTCTCGGCGAAGCTCGTGTCGTTTTCGAGAACAACGACGGATTCCGCCATCCGCGCGAGAACCGCGGCGCTATAGCCGGTGCCGGCCGCGACAACGAGCGCCTTATCGCCCGGCTCGACGTCGGCAAGCTGCAGAAGACGGCCAAGAGCCATGGGTTCCATGATATGGCGCCCATTCCCCAACGGCTGGTCCTCATCGAGATAAGCGACGCTGCGGCGCTCGGCAGGAACGAAGTATTCCCGCGGCACTGCTTCCATCGCTGAACTTACCAGCGGGTCGGTCACTCGGTTGGTCCGGACCTGGCTGGCGACCATTTTGCGGCGCGCGGCGGCAAAGTCCATTGAAAGCCCCCAATATTAAGTACGTTCGAAGAAGGCCAGCTTATACGCGCCCCGCCGGAAATTCACAACGCTGCCCAAGGGCTTCGGACAATTGGAAAAAAGCCATTCTCACGCTTGACCCCGGCGGATGTGGCCATCTATATAGCGCTTCCTTCGACGGACCCCGCCCCTGGCGGACCGGAAGAGGGATGGCGGTACGGGTTACCAACCCGTAGGCCGTGAACGGCCGAGTGGCAGAG
>CANJEU010000160.1 GCA_947473445.1 Fidelibacterota bacterium
ACAGGCGGTGCGCGCCTTTGCCGCGCAGGTCACGCGCGACGACACCATGGCCGAATCCATCGCGTTACATCTGCAAAAAAATCCCGGCCGCAAGGTCGTCCACCTCACCGGTCATTTTCACAGCGACGCCTTCCTCGGCACCGTCGAACGCCTGAAGTTGCGGATGCCGAACCTCAAGATCGCGGTGGTCTCGCCGGTGGAAAGCGGCGACGAGGCCCAGCCGAAGATCACGCCTGCCGATCTCAAGAGCGGGACGATCCTGCTGGTGATTCGCCCTCTGCCCGCGCCTTACGCCACCAACGAGGAAATGCGCGCGGCAATTAAAAGCCAGATCGCCCAGCGCCGCGACAATAAGTGCGAGCTTTAGGCCAGTATCGCAGCGCCGCGGTCGAGATAGGTTTCTAGAAACTGCTCGAGCCGCGGATGCCGCGGCTGCCCGAACACTTCCTTGGGCGTTCCGTTCAGAAGAAGTTTGCCGCCGTCGAGGAAGACGATCCGGTTCGCGACCGATGCGGCGAAGCCGATCTCGTGCGAGACAACGATCATGGTCATGCCCTCGGACGCAAGGGCCCGCATAACGTTGAGCACCTCTCCGGTGAGTTCGGGGTCGAGTGACGATGTTGGTTCGTCAAAGAGCATGATCTGCGGCTCGAGCGCGAGGGCGCGGGCGATGGCCACGCGCTGCTGCTGTCCGCCCGAGAGCTGCGCGGGAAAATGATCGGCATGCGCCGCGAGCCCCACTTTACGCAACTGCGCGAGGCCGCGCTCGCGCGCTTCGGCTGGCGCGATCCCGCGCACTGTTGTCAGCGCTTCGGTGACGTTGCCGAGGGCGGTGCGGTGCGGCCACAGATTGAATTGCTGGAAGACCATGCCGATTTTTGCCCGCACGTCGCGCACCCGTGCGTCGGGAAGGCGCGCACGCGCACCTGACGCATCGGGCGCGAAGCCGAGCGGCTCGCCTTGCACAAAGACATAACCGTCCGTCGCTTGATCGAGGAAGGCGATGCATCGCAGCAGCGTACTCTTGCCCGAACCTGAGGGGCCGATAATGCAGGTGACGTCACCGGCGGCAACTTCCAGGTCGATGCCGCGCAGCACTTCCGTTGCGCCAAAACTTTTGCGCAGAGCTTTGACGATAACGGCCGCGGTCATGTCGCGGGCCTAAAGGAGGCCAGCTTCACTTCAGCCTGCCGCCCCAGCCAGCCGGCGATCTCGACCATGGCCCAGTAGAAGAGTGCCAGCAGGAAAAGCGATTCAACGAACACGAAATTCTCCGAACCAATTGCGCTGATCATCATCGTCAGTTCCGGCACGGTTATAATGGAAAGGACTGCCGTTTCCTTCAGCAGCAGGACGATCATATTCACCAGCGCCGGCAGCACCAGAACAGCCATCTCCGGTACGATGATCCGGCGCATGATTTGACCCTGCGAAAGTCCAAGGCATTCACCCGCTTCGATATGCCCGCGCGGTACAGCCGCGAAGCCCGCGCGGAAGATTTCGCTGAAATATGCCGCGCCGTAGAGCGTGAACCCGAGAAGACCCGCCGTGATGGGCTCAAGCGAAAGCCCTATAAACGGGCCACCGAAGTAGAGCAGGAATAGCTGAATCAGGAACGGTGTTCCGCGCGTGACCTCCATCCACGCGGCGAGCGGAATGTTCAGACCAGCGACGTTCCGGCGCAAGACCGCCACCAGAAATCCAAGCGCGATACCGGCAAGACATCCCACCAGCCAGATGACGAGGGTGAGTCCGAACCCGCCAAGAATATCGGGCATACGGCTCCAGATGAGGCCGATGTCAAAACTCATACCCGCCCCCACCGCATCCGCCGCTCCATGACGTGCCCAAGCGCGGCGATGGTCCAACTCAAAAGCAGGTACAGAAGACCCGCCGCGGCGAACAGTTGGAGCGGCAGGAATGTGCTGGACGCCAGATCTTGCGCCGTGCGGGTCAGTTCGACCACGCCGACGACCGAGACCAGCGAAGACGCCCTCAGGGTGAAGATCGCTTCGTTGGCGAGGGCCGGAAGGGCGAGGCGGAACGCGATTGGCACACGCACGCGGCGCAGGATCTGCGCGGCGCTGAAGCCGGCCATTTCAGCGGCTTCGACCAGACCTCTGGGCAGGCTTGCGAAAGCGCCGCGCAGATTCTCGGCCTGGAACGCGGCGGTGCAAAGGGAAAGGCCGATGATGGCGGCGACAATCCCGGGCAGGTCGATGCCCATCACTGGCAAAAGATTATAAATGAGAAGCAGCTGCACAAGCAGCGGCACGCCGCGGAAGAAACTGATGTAGGTGCGTCCCGCGAGAGCGAACGCGGGTTTGGGCGAGAGCGTGACAACGGACACGATTGTCCCGAGCACGAGGGCTATCATGATCGACACAGCGCTGATGAAGACAGTTAGCCCGGCGGCGGTGACGAGGAGTTGGAACAGCTGCCAAGTCATTAAGCCGCGACGCCCTTAGACTTCAGGCGCCGTGACGGCCTCGGGAGTTTCAATGGACTGACCGATCCACGTCTTTTGCAGTCCGGCCAAACGGCCATCGGCGCGAAGCTTGAGGAGAGCCGCCTGTAGAACATCAAGCAGCGGGGCAGAGTCGGCGTCCTTGCGGCCGAGATATCCGAAGTATGTTTTCTTGCCGAACGGCGGGGTGACAACTTCAAATACCTGCGGACGTTGCGTCGCGACGTAATTCACGTTTGGGAATGAATTGCCCACGGCCGCGATGCGGCCCGCGGCCAGATCGGCATAGGCTTCATTGTTGCCGACGTATTCGCGGATCGACGTCTTGCCGGGCAGTGTCTCGGTGAAGGCGCGCAATTGGGCGAGCTGCGCCGAGGCTTTGCCGGCGCCCACCGTTTTGCCGGCGATGTCGGCCGGTTTGGTAATCGAGCTATCGCCGCGCCGCTTGAGCAAGGCCACGGTGCCTTCGGACACCGGCGGCAGGAAGCGATACCTTTCCATGCGCGCTTTTGTAATGGTGAGTGGTCCGCCGACGAGGTCGAAGCGTCGCGCTTCCAACCCCGGCAGCAAGCCTTCAAACGGGAGCAGAGTGTAGGTCACCTTCACACCGAGGTCTTTGCCCAGCGCGGCAAAGAGGTCGAGATTGAAGCCGACGTGTTTTCCCGAGGGGTCGATAAAGTCGAAAGGCGCGAAGGCTGTCTCGGTGCCGATGCGCAGCACACCATTTGCCTTCATCTGGGTGAGAGCGTCTTGGGCCCGGGCCGCGCGGCTGAAGCCGGACATGGCGCCCGCGACGGCGGTGGCGCCGGTGAGCGTACAAAAAAGCCGTCTCTTCATTGCTAAACCCCCGCCGCGCGATCCGTGGGCGGAACCTTAGCTCCCTTTTTTGCACTGCACAATAATGCCGGACGCGACGTGATCGGCTACTGCACGTGTCGCTGGCGAATGTAGTCGGCGGCCTGCATCTCGATAAGCCGCGAGGCGGTGCGGGCGAATTCGAAGCCCCCTTCGGCGCCGCTGTAGAGCGCGGCAGGCGGCACGGCCGCCGAGCAGACCAGCGCCGTGCGATGTTCATAGAGCGCATCAACCAGCGTCACGAAACGCCGCGCGGCATCCTTCATCTCCTCGGTCATCGCGGGAATGTCCTTGATGATGACGGTCGAGAAGTGCGCGGCGATGGCGAGGTAATCGGTCGGCCCCAAGGCGGTGCGACAGAGGTCATCGAACGTAAAACGCGCAACTTGGTGCGCTGCCGCGGGCACGATCACGCGCCGTCCGTGCACCAGGATAAAATCGGGCTCAGGCGTCGCATCGTCGGTCAGCCGCGCCCATGCCGCGTCAAGGGCGGCGTCGGCGGCAGGGCCGAGCGGCGCATGATAGACCGCCTGGCCGGCGAGACGGCCGAGGCGGTAATCCTGGGCGGACTCGAGTTCATGCAGATCGAGCTTTTCCTTGATGATGGTGATGAAGGGCACGAAGCGATCGCGCTGAAGCCCGTGTTTATAGAGGTCATCGGGGTGCCGGTTCGAAGTGGTGACAACGACGACGCCGCGCTCGAAGAGTTTTTGGAATAAGCGCCCGACGATCATGGCATCGGCGATATCGCGAATCTCCATCTCATCAAGGCACAGGAGGGTTGCGGTGTCGGCGATCCCGTCGGCCATGCCCGGAATGGGATCGCCTTCGTCTTCGTACATGCCAAGCTGGCGTCGGCGATGAATTTCGGCATGGATATCGCGCATGAAGGCGTGAAAATGCACGCGTTCCTTCTTGGCCACGGGCGCGCTATCGAAAAAGAGATTCATCAGCATCGACTTGCCGCGCCCGACCCCGCCGTAGATGTAAAGACCGCGCGGCGGCGCGGCATCGTCCTTCGTGCCGAGCCCCATCCGCGCCATCCAGCCTTTTTTGGCGTTGCGCGGGCTATAGCGCGCGAGCGCCTCGCACAGGGCCGTAAGCTTCTGGGCGGCGCTCTCCTGGATGGGATCGGCCTTGAGTTCGCCCGAAGACACGAGCGCGCGGTAGCGCGCAGTGGGGGTTTCAATCACGAGAGCAAAACAACCTCAGAATGCAAAATGCCGCCCCGAAGCGCGAGGCGGCATCTGCGTGTTTCATGCGAGAAAGATCAGCCGTCTTTGTTGATCTTCTCGATCAGGTCCTTAAGCGTCTTTTCAGCCTGGTCGTTCGGGACTTGGCAAGTGCCCGCCGCATGGTGGCCGCCGCCGCCGTACTTGAGGCACAGCTCGCCGACATTGGTGTTGGACGAGCGATCGAAGATCGACTTGCCGATAGCGAACACGGTGTTCTGCTTCTTGAGTCCCCACATTACGTGGATCGAGATGTTGGTCTGTGGGTACAGCGCGTAGATCAGGAAGCGGTTGCACGCCCAGATGGTGTCTTCGTCGCGCAGATCCAGAATCACGAGGTTCTTATGAACCGTGGTGCAGCGCTTGATCTGCTCCTTCGCTTTGGCTTCGTGCTCGACGTAAAGATCCACGCGCTCGACCACGTCGGGAAGCATGAGGATGTCTTCCACCGGCATCTGCACGCATTTCTCGATCAGCTCCATCATGAGCTGATAGTTGGAAATGGTGAATTCGCGGAAGCGGCCAAGTCCCGTACGGGCGTCCATGATGAAATTCATCAGGTCCCACCCTTGCGGATTGAGCACTTCGTCCTTGTTGAACTGGGCGGCGTCGCCCTTGTCGACGGCGTCCATCAGTTCGTCGGTGATGCGCGGAAGTTTCTTCTTGCCGCCGTAATAGTCATAAAGAACGCGGGCGGCCGATGGCGCCTTGGGGTCGATGATGTGATTGTCTTTCTTCCCGACGCGGATCGTTTCGCTCGCGTGATGGTCGAACGCAAGGTGCACGCCTTCCACGTACGGGAGGTTCGTGGTGATGTCGCGGTTGGTGATTTCGATCACGCCGTCCTGCATATCTTTCGGGTGAACGAATTTGATCTCATCGATCATCCCCAGTTCACGCATGATGGCGGCGCAGACCAGCCCGTCGAAGTCACTCCGGGTGACAAGCCGATATTTCCCTGCGGACATCAAAAACTCCCCTCGACAAAAGTGTATCCCGGGCGAAAAGATAAACAGGCCGGGCATTTAAAACAACCCGTG
>CANJEU010000161.1 GCA_947473445.1 Fidelibacterota bacterium
CGAGCAGAAGCAGGACTGCGAAGCTGCCGACGATGGACACCGGCACGGCGAGCAGCGGGATGACCGAGGCGCGCCAGGTTTGCAGGAATAGGATGACGACCAGCACCACCAGCGCAACGGCTTCGATGAGCGTGGTTACGACCGAGTTGATCGATTCTTGCACGAACACGGTGGGGTCATAGACAACGTCCCACGCCATACCTTCGGGGAAGCGCTTTGAGAGTTCAGCCATCTTGGCGCGCACGTCGCGCGACAGGTCGAGCGAGTTCGCGCCCGGGGATTGGAAGATCGGCAGTGCGACCGCCTGCTTAACGTCGAGCGACGCGCGCAGGGCGTATTCGGACGCGCCGAGCTCAAGGCGGGCCACGTCGCTAAGCTTGGTGATCTCCCCGTTCTCGCCGGTCTTGAGGATGATGTTGGAGAATTCTTCCGTCGTGACGAGACGGCCTTGGGCGTTAATGGAGAGCGTGAAGTCCGACAGGCCTTGCTGCGGCGGGGCGCCGATTTGGCCGGCGGAGACCTGTACATTCTGATCGCGGATGGCGCGAATGACGTCTCCGCCGGTTAGGCCGCGCGAGGCGACCTTCGCCGGATCGAGCCAGATGCGCATGGCATAGTCGCCCGCTCCAAAGAGAGGAGCATTGCCCACGCCTTTGATGCGCGAGATTTCATCTTTCACATGCAGGACGGCGTAGTTGCGCAGGTGCGTGGTGTCGTAACGGCCGTTCGGAGAGGTGAGGTGAACGACGAGCGTAAGGTCAGGTGCGCTTTTTTGCGTGATGACGCCGACCTGACGTACTTCTTCCGGAAGACGCGGCAGGGCCTGACCTACGCGGTTCTGGACCTGCACCTGCGCAGTGTCGGGGTCGGTGCCCGGTTTAAAGGTCACGACGACCTGAAGCACACCGTCCGAGGAGGCGACGGACTTCATATAGATCATGTTCTCGACGCCGTTGATCGCTTCCTCAAGGGGCGCGGCAACGGTCTCGGAGATCACGGTCGGATTCGCACCGCGATATTGGGTGGTGACCTGTACCGTCGGCGGAACGACTTCGGGATATTCGCTGACAGGGAGAAGTGGAAGCGCGATGAGCCCCGAGACGAAGATGACGATCGAGAGAACCGCCGCGAAAATAGGACGGTTGATGAAGAAGCTTGCGAAGCTCATGACTGCGATTCCGTTGCTTTTATATTAGGCGGCTTGCTGCGGTGACTGCGGCGGCGGAGCCGGGGGCGCGCCCATGATGATGTCCTGCGGTGCGACCGGCATGCCCGGCATGAAGATCTTCTGCACGCCGTGCACGATGACGCGGTCGCCGGGATTGAGGCCCGAGGTAACGACGCGCATGCCGTCGCTTTCGCGCCCGAGCACGATGTCGCGGCGCATGGCGCGGTTCTGATCGCCGACGACGTAGACGTACTTGCGGTCCTGGTCGGTGAGGATGGCCTTCTCGTCGATGAGGATCGCATTCACCTGGCCGCTGCCCAAAAGTTTCACGCGGGCAAACAGGCCGGGGGTGAGTTGACGGTCTTTGTTGTCGAGCACGGCGCGGGTACGAATGGTGCCGGTCTTGGGATCGATATGATTGTCGACGAAGTCGAGCACGCCTTCATGCGGGAAGCCCGCTTCGTTGGCGAGGCCGACCTGCACAGGATGACGGGCATCCTGCGAGGCCGAACGTTCGCCGCTCTGTCCCATCGCGGCGTAGCGCAGGAAGCTTTGCTCGTCGCTTTCGAAATAGACATACACGCGATCGAGTGAGACCACGGTGGTGAGCAGGGACTGGTTCGGGCTGACGAGGTTGCCAGGTGTGATGAGCGCCTGACCCGCGCGGCCGTTGATGGGCGAACGGATTTCGGTGAACTCGAGATCGAGACGAGCGGCATCGGCCGCGGCAGATGCCGCACGGACGGCGGCGTCGGCTTCCGCGCCGGCGGCAATACGCTGGTCGAACTCTTCCTGCGAGATCACACGGCCTTCCAGGAGCTTCTTGGCGCGGTCGGCTTGGGTGCGGGCCAGTTCAGCCTGGGTGCGGGCCCGCACCAGTTCGGCTTCGGCGCGGGCGGCCTGCGCCTGGAACGGACGGCGGTCGATAACAAAGAGCACGTCGCCCTTCTTCACTTCGTCGCCTTCCTTGAACTTGACGCTGTCGATGTAGCCGCCGACGCGGGGGCGAATTTCGACATTATCGATAGCCGTCACGCGGCCAGGGAACTCGTCCCAGTAGGTGACACTCTTGGAGACGACGGCGGCAGCGCTGACGGCCGGAGGCGGCGGCATCATTGGCGCGGCGCCGCTGCTATCCGGCGCGGTCAACGCGAAGCCGATTAGGCCGGCCGCGACCACGGCGGCTGAGATCGTCAGGCCCTTGCGGCCGGAGGCAGGGATATTTTTGAACGGGACGCCTGCCGACCAGGGGGTGGGGCCGTGGGGGGGCGAGACCTTCGTCTTCAATATTGGGGGATGACATTGGGATATCTCCGGGAGGTGAGGGCTAAAAGAGAGAGGCGGGTCCCCGATGGGGGTTCGGGGAACGGACTCGGGGACCCGCTGTCATGCCTATGGGTTTGTAGGCATGGAGCGGTGTGGACGGGGGGATCCACAACCGCAGGAATCATTGATCGGCGCGCGAAACACGTTCAGAATGAGAGGGTTAATAGCGGTGGTGGTCATGCCGCGCTTCCTTGGTGTTGGGTCATCACTTTCCGTTTGGTGACCCGCGAAAATGTGTGTTAGTAGTAAGTAACGCGGCATTAAATACTGACCTGTAAGTAACATTTCAAGGGCATGAACACTTTAGCCCCCGAAAAAAATGTGAATGGCTCTCCCACGAAGGAGCCGCCCCCACGCGAACGGATTCTCTCCGCCGCGCATGACCTCTTTTATAAGCATGGGATCCACGTCGTGAGCGTGGACCAGATCGCCGAGGCAGCGTCATCGAACAAGATGACGCTCTACCGGCACTTCAAATCAAAAGACGAGCTGGTCGCCGAATGTGCCCGCGCCTGCGCCGATGAGTGGGAAGCCGAATGGAAGGCCAATGTGGCCGCATATCCGGGTGATCCACTTGGCGCGCTGCGCAACTGGTGCCGCGAAATATCCGAATGTATGACCGGCGAAGAACGCGGTTGCTTCATGGCCAATGCCGCCGTGGAGCTGGCGCAAGCCGAGCATCCGGCCCGCCGCGTCATTGAAGGCAGCAAACGCGCCCACCGGGAAGCGCTGGTCAGCCTTGCCCGCGATGCGGGTTTCACCGAACCCGAGAAGCTGGGCGATGCGATCTTCATGACCATGGAAGGCGCCCGCATCTGCACCCAAAGCGTCTGCGAGGCCAACCCAGCCGAGCGTGTCTACGCCATGCTCGATGCGCTGCTCACGACGGCGAAGCGGGCGTAGGTCGAGTTTCCTCGGAAATTGGTGATTGTGACTCCTGGATCCCAAGGACGAGCCTTGGGATGACGGTTAAGGGTGGGCCCCCCCTGTGGGAGCCCCCGTTAAGGCATTCTTTAAGTCTGTGACGTATGGATATTGTTGGCAAAATTGGCCGGTCAGGTTGTGTTTGAGGGACCGGGATAGCTTTCTTAATCATGAAACGGAGTGCCGAGCGTGGCGCGCACCAAGGAAGATTACCGAAGCCTGACGGGGCCGCAGAAAGCGGCCATCATGATGATGTCCATCGGTCCGGAGCAGTCCGCCAAGATGCTTGCGATGATGGAAGACGACGAAATCCGCGAGCTGTCGCAGACAATGGCCAATTTGGGAAACATCAGCGCGAATATGGTCGAGCGTCTCTTCGTCGACTTCGCCGATGCCATTTCAAACACCGGATCGCTCATCGGCTCGTTCGCCACGACCGAACGCCTTCTGCTGAAGGGGCTCGATAAGGAACGCGTCGCCCACATCATGGAGGAAATCCGCGGTCCCGCGGGCCGTACGATGTGGGACAAGCTGGGCAACGTGCACGAGCAGGTGCTGGCCAACTATCTTAAGAATGAATACCCCCAGACCGTCGCCGTGGTTCTTTCCAAGGTGAAAGAAGACCATGCGGCGCGCGTGCTTGGTATTCTGCCCGAAGGCTTCGCCATGGAAGTCGTCATGCGCATGCTGCATATGGAAGCGGTGCAGAAAGAAGTGCTGGAAAGCATGGAAAAGACTCTGCGCGTCGAGTTCATGTCGAACCTGGCCAAGACCGCGCGCGTGGACAGCCACGAAATGATGGCCGAGATTTTCAACAACCTCGACCGCGCGACCGAAGCCCGCTTCATGACCGCACTGGAAGAGCGCAACCGCGAGTCCGCGGAAAAGGTGCGCAACCTCATGTTCACCTTCGAGGACCTTGTGCGCCTCGACGCCAACGGTGCGCAGGTGCTGCTGCGGCAGGTGGAGAAGGACAAGCTGGCCATGGCCCTCAAAGGCGCTTCGTCCACGATCCTCGACCTGTTCACCGCGAATATGTCCGTCCGTGCGGCCAAAATGCTCAAGGAAGACATGGACGCCCTTGGCCCTGTCCGTCTCAAGGACGTCGAAGAAGCCCAGGTTGCAGTGGTCACGCTTACCAAAGAACTGTCGAACTCGGGCCAGATCACGATGTCCGAAGGCTCAGAAGGCGGCGAGCTGGTTTACTAGACCCGCGTATTCAAGCTGCGGCGCAAGCCAGTTTACATTCATCCTCAGGCGAAAAGTTGCTTGCGTCCGGCGTAGGCGCGGTGAACCCTTCGGTTCATGGAAAAGCATATCAAAGACGCCCCCTCATTTCGCCTCGACGGCAAGGTCGCCGTTGTTACCGGCGGCGGCAGCGGCATAGGACGCGCCATCGCGCTGGCCCTGGCGCATGCCGGCGCCTGGGTTGCCATCGTGGACCGCGACGAGTTGAAATCGGTGAGCGTTGCGCGCGAGATTGTGAAAATCGGCCAGCAGAGCTTCCCCTTCACCGCCGACGTCAGCAAAGAGGACGAGGTGGAGCGGGCCATCGCCGCGGTCGGCAATGAGTTCGGCGGCCTCGACATTCTTGTGAATAGCGCGGGACTCGCGATCCGGGAGCCTTCGACCGAACTCTCCCGTGAGGATTGGGAGAAGGTGATGAGCGTGAACGTGACGGGCACCTTCCTGATGTGCCGGCACGCCGCTCGGGCGATCCTCGCGGGCAAGAAGGGCGGAAGCATCATCAATATCGCTTCCATCATGGGATTCTCGGGCGGCGGGCTTTATCCCAACATTTCCTATCAGACGAGCAAAGGCGCGGTCGTCAATATGACGCGGGCGCTGGCGGTGGAATGGGCTAAGGAAGGCATTCGCGTGAATGCCATAGCCCCGACGTGGGTCAATACGCCTTTCATCGACGGCTTGCGCGGCAAGCCAGATCTGCTCAAGCGCATCGAAGACATGACGCCGATGGGTCGCGTCGCCGAGCCTGAAGAGATGGCGGGAGCGGCGGTCTTCCTCGCCAGCAATGCCGCCAGCATGGTCACCGGCCACATTCTGGCGGTCGACGGCGGATTCCTCGCACAGTAGCGAACCAGAGTTCTCGTTTCGAAATAGGATTCGCACTGTGATGCGTATGACGGTGACGTCATGTGCTTGC
>CANJEU010000162.1 GCA_947473445.1 Fidelibacterota bacterium
AACGCTCCCCAAAGGGCTGATCTAACGGCGCGGCAGGGCTGCGGTTTATATCGTAAGGGTTGTATAACCCAAAAGATGTCCACCCAGGGTGCAAAAGGCTATCAGGAGACGTTGCTCGTCGACACGCTCGACCGGATGCGCCGCAATCCGGAAGGGCGCAAGGTCGTGCATCTGCGCCTGGGTAAGCTTATGCCCGCCAACCGTACGCCGGTGCGCATCAAAATCGTCACCCGCATGTTCCGCACCCTGGAAAGCGGGCGCCAGGTTCAAATCTTCAGCCTGACCAACGACGATCTCGCGATGATCGTCGGGGCCGGCGCCCAGCGGGACGTCAACAATATCATTCACCGGATCCGCAAGCTGTTCGAAGGCGATCCGCTAACGCTCGACGATGAAGGCGGCACTGACCGCTTCATCAGTTGGTACGACCTCACCCTCGACGCGGCCATGGCGATTCATGCCGCCCAACAACTGCGCCAGGAAGCCCAAACGGTCCAGCCCGCCGTTGCGACCTCATTGCCGAACATCACCCCGGCCGCGCTCGACGAGATTCACAAAAAGCTCGCATTCCTGAATGTCGTGCCGTTCGTGCGCAATCAGGTTGCCCTGCGCATCGACCGCGCCACCAACGAAGCGTCGATCGAGTTTTTCGAGTTCTTTCTATCGGTGGCCGATATCCAACGTCAGGTCGCGCCGACGTGGAATCTTTTTGGTGACCGCTCGCTCTTCCAGGATTTGAGCCGCACGATGGATCTGCGCATGCTCGATGTGGTCGCGCGCGCGCCCGATTTCCGCGGCGCGCCGGCCGTCAGCCTCAATCTCAATCTCGAAACCGTTTTCACGCCCGGGTTCGGGACTTTCCTTGAGCGTCTCGAACAAGGACAGAAGGTGATCGTCGAAGTGCAGGCCGTCGACGTGCTGACCAACTTCAATATGTACCTCGACGCGCAGGCCGTGCTTTCAAGCATGGGACACGCGGTACTCATCGACGGGCTTTCCACGTCGGCGCTTTCGATGCTCGACGTCGCGCTCATGAAACCCGACTACGCCAAGATCATCTGGGCGCCCGAACTTCTCGACATGATGGATCCGGCCAACAACCAGACGGCCGCTTTTATCGTCCAAAATATCGGGACGGAAAAAGTCGTCCTGTCGCGGGTGGATTCGGCCAATGCGCTGGCGTGGGGCCTTAAGACGGGCATCACCGTGTTCCAAGGCCACTTCCTAGACGCCTACCGCAAACGCGCCAGTGCGGCCACCGCCGCGCGGAGGCGTTAGGATATGAGCATGGAAGCGCAAACCGGAACGGCGACCAATCCCCTGGGCTCGAGCCATGAAGCGCGGTTCCTGGACGATCTAAAGTCGTTCGATTTGTCGAACCGCGACAAGGGCGTCATCCGCCTGCATCTGTCGCGCCTTGCGCCGGAAAACCGCGACAAGGAAAACCTGCGCAACGCCGAAACGGTGTTCGAAGAACTGACACGTACGCGGTCGGCCTGGCTGTACCGCATGCGCAATTCCGACCTGATGATCGTCTATGAGAAGGGCGAGACCGACGCGGCTGAACGCGCGATGCTCAAACTCTTGAAGCTGTGGGAGCGCGATCCGCTCCTGCAGAAATTCAAGAACGATGCGCACAAGAACCGTCTGTCGAACTGGTTCGACCTGCAGGGCGACTACGACAAGCTTCTGACCTTCGCGTTGCGCCAGGCGGCCTCCAGCGAACGCAGCGTGCGCAAGACGCTGCCCGAGCTGATCGCCGCGCGCGAGTTGATGCGCAACAGCCCCGAGCGCGGCACGCCGCTGACGCCGACCGAACTTGGCCGCGCCGAAGACGCGCTTGCGCGGGTCGATCTGTCGAGCTTCACGCGTCGCCAGCCTGTGTGCGCGTTTGTCGAGGACGGCAAACCTGAAATCGTCTTCACCGAAGTTTTCGTGTCCATCGCGGACCTGCGCGAAACTTTGATGCCGCGCACCGACCTCACCATCAATCCATGGCTGTTCCAACGCTTCACGCAGACGCTGGACCGGCGCGTGATGGCGCAGATCGCGCGCCGTGAAGACCGCACACTCGTGCGCGATGGTTTCAGCATCAACGTGAATGTCTCGACCGTGCTGTCGGAAGAGTTCCTGGCGTTCGACGACGACTTCGCCCCGTCGAGTCAGGACGTGGTGCTCGAGATGCGCCTTGAGGATATGTTCGCCGATCCAGGCAGCTTTGCCTTCGCGCGCGATTTCGTTACCGAGCGCGGCTACCGCATCTGCATCGACGGGCTGACGCTTGCCACGCTGCCGTTCGCCGATCCCAATCGCTTGGGGGTCGCCTACGCCAAGCTCAATTGGGCGCAGGAAATGACCGCCTATGCCGGCTCGCAGCTGGGCCAAGACTTCAAGGATATGCTGCGCAGCCGCAAAAAAGGCCGCACCATTCTGGCCCGTTGCGATTCGGAAGCGGCGGTGAAGGTCGGCCAGCAGCTCGGAATCACCCTGTTCCAGGGCCGTTACGTCGACGCCCTCGCGCGCGCGCGTTAACTTTTCCACTATCAAGGCTTGGTTGCCCGGGCGCGGCGATTGCGGCTAAATGCGCCGCACTGCGACTTCGCCTTACTTCGGGCGCACTTCATGGCTTTGATCAGCCATCACCGGAGGCAAACATGACAAATTCCATTTCACGCCGGCAGGCCAGCATTGTTCTCGCCGGGTTCACCGGCGCCGCCGTCGCGGGTCCCGCTAGGGCCGATGACGTGGTCGACGCCCGTCACATCCTTGAAGAGGCCGCGATCACCGTTCAGCGCGTGCGCGAGGAGCTGAAGGACTCGAGCGACATGGACGAACTTTTGCAGCGGAGCAAAGGCGTTCTCATCGTCCCGTCGTATTACAAACTTGGATTCATCGTCGGCGGCGCGTATGGCGACGGCGTATTGCTCAAGCGTCTGCCCGAAGGCACCTTCGGCGATCCGGCGTTTTATCGCATGACCGCCGGATCCCTCGGCTTACAGGCCGGGATGAATGCCGCGTCGGTCGTGTTCATGGTGCTGACGGAAAAGGGCCTCAGCGCCATTCTCGACGACGAGTTCAAGATCGGCGCCAACGTGGGTATGACCCTTGGCACCCTTGGCGTCGGCGCCGAGGCGGCGACGACAACCCATCTGGGCAAGGACATCGTGGCCTATTCGCAAAGCAAGGGCCTGTTCGCGGGCGGGGCTTTCGAAGGGGCGGTGATCAAGCCGCGCCGCGATTGGAATGCGGCCGTCTACGGCGTGGGCAACGACAATCCCACCGCCATCGTCCAGCGCGACCAGCTGAGTGTTGCCACGCCGCTGAAGGACATATTGGATAAGAGCTTCCACCCGGCGCAGACGCCGGCCGCGCCGAATTAGCGGACGTTTGGAGGAGAACTAAGAGGCCGGCGACTCAAAGGTTGTGGGCCCTTTTTCGATTTCCGTCGCACCCTCGCGCGTGACTTGCATGATGGCGAAGCCGCGCTGGGAAAGGCCGTTGGGCAAGAACCTGAAGATCCCGTCGACGCCGGCAAAGCCCGAGGCGTTGGTGATCGCGTCAGCGGAGAAGGGCTGTGCGTGTTCGCCGCGGGCGAGCACCGCAGCCAGCGCGACCGCATCGTAGCCATGGCTTGCGATGCTGGGAGCGGCGCGGCCGAACAGTTCACGGTAGCGCGCGAAGAATTGGCGATTGGAGTCTTGCGGCGGGGCCGGATAGACACCGCCCACCATCACCGGTTCGCGGCCAAGGCCTGGCGTATTCCACAGCATCGTGCCGAGCAGCTGCACACGTCCTGAATCGATGTCGTAGAACGGCAGCAGCGTCGCGGCTTGCGTGAGGCGCGTGCCCTGGTCGGGCAGCAGCACGGCTTCGAAATCCACTTCACCGACCGTCTCGAGCCGGTTCAGGCGCTCGAGCGCGAGTTGCGAGATTTCATCGTCCTTGCCGGCAAGTTCGGCCTTCTGCGCTTCAAGCGCCTGCTTGCGACGGTCATAGGCGGCCAGATTGCGCACCACGTCGTTCAGGTTAGATCCTTCGGCGTTGTAATAGGCGACACTTGTGACCTCGCCGCCGGCGGCGGGAACGTAACGGTTGAAGGCTTCAACAACCGCGCGGCCGTAATCGGAGTCCGGCGCGAGCGCGGCAAAGCGCTGCAGACCTTGCGCGCGGGCGTAGGCGACCATCTGGCGCACCTGTTCCTGCACAAGGAAGCCGAGTACGAAAACGCGGCCACCGGCGATGGCCGGATCGGTCGAGAAGGCAACGAGATTGACGCCGGCGGCATCGGCGACCGGCGCAACGGCGCGGGCTTCAGCTGAGAACAACGGGCCGAGCAGAAGCTGCGCGCCGTGCGCGAGCGCGCGCTGCGCCGCGTCGGTCGCGCCTTCGGGCGTGCCTTGCGTGTCATAGGCCTGGAGAACGAAACGCTCGTCCGCCACGTCGAACAGCGCCATCTGGGCGGCGTTGAGCAACGCCTGTCCAATGGGCGCCGAGGGACCGGTCAGCGGCGCGAGCAGGCCAACGCGTACGAGACCGTTGGCGTCGGGAACCGGGCGCTGCGACATCGGACCCGCGGCCATCGGCGGCGGGGGGCGCACCGGTTCGTTCAAGCCCGGGATAAGTTGTGTGCGGCCGAGCACCCCGCGGCGGTCAGCCGGCGCGCTCAGGGTCGAGGTCGGCGCGCCCGAAGCCCTGGAAGCGGCCACCGGAGTCTGCGAGGGTGTCGGCGCGCCGCCGGCACAGCCGGCCAAGAGACCAATGGCGAGTACGGCGAGCCCAAGGAAAGGGAGCCTCAGCGGCTTCAATGACACGAAACGAGTCCTCACATCAGAAAGCGGGCGAGACTGACCCTCTAACCGGCCAAAAAACCCCAGAGCTTGCGGGCGGCGACCCTACGTCCGGGCCTCTGCCAAGTAAACCAGGGGTCGCATTGAATCCAGGCCTTTATGTGGTCGCCACGCCCATCGGGAACCTGAACGACATAACGGCCCGCGCCCTTTCCGTGTTGCGAGAGGCGGACCTGATTGCGTGCGAGGATACGCGGGTGACCGGCGCGCTTTTACATAGGTTCGGCATCGATACGCGCCTGATGCCTTATCACGATCACAACGCCGAGGCCGCGCGGCCCAAGATCATGGCGCAACTTGCCGCGGGCGGGCGCGTCGCCCTTGTCAGCGATGCCGGAACGCCGCTCATCTCGGACCCCGGTTACAAGCTGGTGCGCGCCTGCGCGGACGCCGGCGTTCCGGTCGTGCCGGTGCCCGGTCCCTCGGCGCTGCTGGCCGCCCTCGTCACCGCCGGCCTTCCCACCGACCGCGTGATGTTCGCCGGCTTCCTGCCTCACAAATCCGGGGCCCGGCGCGCGACCCTCCTTGAATTCAAGGACCTGAAGGCGACGCTGGTCTTTTATGAGTCCGCCCAACGACTTCCTGAAAGCCTCGCCGATTTCGCCGCCGTTCTGGGTGCGCGCGAGGCCGCGGTCTGCCGCGAGCTGACAAAGTTGTACGAGGAAGTTCGCCGCGGCACGTTGACCGATCTTGCGAACGCTTATGCCGCCGAAGGAT
>CANJEU010000163.1 GCA_947473445.1 Fidelibacterota bacterium
AGCGGAAGAAGCGTTTGCCCTGTCCGTCTTCCTCAAGCACTTCGGTGCCCAGGATGTCCGCGGGCATCAGGTCGGGCGTGAACTGAACGCGCTTGTCGTCAAGGCCCAGCACCACGCCGAGCGCATGGACCAGCTTGGTCTTGGCCAGGCCCGGAACGCCGATCAGCAGAACGTGACCACCCGCAAGCAGGGTGATGAGGCTTTCCTCCACCACCGAGTCCTGGCCGTAGATGACGTGATCGATCGCGGTGCGCGCTTTCTGGACGAGGTCCGCGACGCGCTCCATATCCGCGACGGCGTTTTCCGCCCTGAGATTTTCCGGCTGTGTTATCGTTGAAGACACACGCGAGCTCCACCAAGTAAGGCTAAGTAAGGAAGTTGTAGATTACCGACTGCCGGGCGTTATGGAACCCTCGATACCTAACAAAGTCGCCATCGCCCCGGATTCTGCGCCCGGACCGGCTCCCATAGGGCCGCCGCCCCTTGGACCGGTCCCTGGCGCCTCCCAGGACTCGATGGATCGGAAAGCCGCCGCATTTCCAGATTTGTGCGGCGATTTTAACATGCGCATCGACCGCAACGGCACCTGGTACTACCGCGGCTCGCCCATTGGCCGCGCGGCGTTGGTGAAGCTCTTTTCGACGGTTCTGCGCCGCGACGAGGAAGGCGCCCATTGGCTGACGACGCCGGTCGAAAACGGCCGGATCGAGGTCGAAGACGCCCCATTCATCGCGGTAGAACTTATAGCGGAAGGGGTTGGGCCCAGCCAAGTCATACGATTTCGCACAAATGTCGACGATATCGTCACTTTGGACGCCGATCACCCCTTACGCGTTGAAGAAGATGCGACGACGGGCGAGCCGCGCCCCTACATTCATGTCCGCAAGGGGCTTGAGGCCCGGATCGCCCGGGCGGTGTTTTACCACCTGATTGAACGGGGCGAATCTGGACCGGCGACGTCGGACCCAGGCGGCGCGGAGGATTTTGGCGTCTGGAGCGCGGGACAGTTCTTCGTGCTGGGATCCCAGGGATGAGTTCGGCCTCACGCCTTGAACTGCCGCGCGCGCCCCTGACGCGCGCCCAGATTCGCGCTCAACTTGCCGCCGGACGTCCGGCGCCTGGCCCGTTTGGCGATACAGCGACCGCCGCGCGCCTTGCCGGTGACGCCGCCGTGACGCCGCTGTCGCCCGAGCGTTATGCCGCGGTCGGCATGGGAGCGCCGCCGCGCGTGCTGCCCGGCGCCCCCATTCCCGCGGCGGTCCTGGTTCCGCTGATCGAACATGCCGATGGTTTTACGGTTCTGTTCACCCAGCGGACCGCCGATCTCAAATCCCATGCCGGTCAGATTTCCTTCCCCGGCGGGCGTGTCGAGCCAGACGACGCCGATGTCGTGGCGGCGGCCTTGCGCGAAAGCCGCGAGGAGATCGGCCTTGCGAGCGAGGCCGTCGAAATCCTCGGGCGCCTCGCGCCTTACATCACGGTGACCAACTTTGAGGTCACGCCCATCGTGGGCGTGATCGCGCCGCCGCTGCGCGTCCAAGCCGATCCCTTCGAAGTGGCCGAGATTTTCGAGGTTCCGCTCTCCTTCTTCCTCGACCCGGTCAATCACCAACGCCACAGTCGGGTCGCGAACGGCGTGCCGCGCGCCTATTACGCGATGCCTTATGGGGATCGCTATATCTGGGGCGCGACCGCGGGTATGCTCTTGAACCTCTATGACGTGCTGACGGCGCGCTGACGCGACGTGTTGACCACCGGCGCGATCACGCGCCGAGTTGAAAGGAAGAGCGTGGGCCGAATCCTCTTTACCTACATCGTGCCGTTCCTCACGCCGATCGGCCTCTACGCGCTGTGGATCTGGTACCGCACGCGCTATGCGGAAAAACACGGCGGTGAAGCGCCGCGCTTTGAACAGGGACCGTGGCCGCTGTTGCTTTTCGCCGGCGCTGTCTTTGCGCTCGGCGTCTTGGGGATTTCCGCGGCGATGCAAGGCAACGATCCAAGTGAAGGCGTTTACGTCGCGCCCCGCGTGGAAGGCGGCAAAGTGATTCCAGGCCACATCGAGCCTCATAAAAAACCCGCCCCGTGAAGACCGCGTTCTTCAAAACAGGCTGGCTGCAAACGCCCGAAATGCGCAGGTTATTCGAGGTACTGGGCGCGCCGGCGGTGGACGTGCGCGCTGTCGGCGGCGCCGTCCGCAACGCGGTGATGGACTTGCCCGTCGGTGAAATCGACATCGCGACGCCTGACACGCCGGACGTTGTCGCCGCGCGGCTTGGAAAGGCCGGAATCCGCGCCATTCCCACCGGTCTTGATCACGGAACGCTCACGGCGCTCATTGACGGAACGCCGTTCGAAATCACGAGTCTGCGCCGCGATACGGCGTGTGATGGACGCCATGCCGCCGTCGAATTCACCACCGACTGGCAGGAGGACGCGCGCCGGCGCGATTTCACCTTCAATGCGATGTCGATGCGCGGCGACGGCACGTTGTTTGATTATTTCGGCGGCGTGAAAGACGCCGAGGACGGACGCGTGCGTTTCGTCGGCGATGCGTCCGATCGGATGCAGGAAGACTATCTGCGCATCTTGCGGCTCTTCCGCTTTTTCGCCTGGTACGGCCGCGCGAGCCTTGACGCCGCAACCCTTGAGGCGTGCCGCACGCACGCCGGCGGCCTCGCGCGATTGTCCGTTGAACGCGTGCAGGCCGAGCTCGTCAAAACATTAACCGCACCGGCGCCCGCGCTTGTTCTGGGGCTCATGCGTGACTGCGGCGTGCTCGCCGCCGTGCTTCCCGAAGCGCACGACCTTCTTCGTCTTGCCGCGCTCACGCGCCTCGAAAGCGCCGTTGCCGCGCCCACCGACTGGCGCCGGCGTCTCGCGGCCGGCGTGGGGGAAGGCGATGCCGAGAGCCTCGCGCAGCGGCTGAAATTTTCCACCGCCGACCGCGTGCGTCTTGTGGATCTGACGGCGGCCGAACCCGCGCTCGACGCGGCAACGCCGCGCGCGCTTGTGCGCGCAGCGCTTTATCGCCGCGGCTCCGAGGTTATCTACGATCGCGTGCTTCTGGCCTGGGCTCACGCCCGCGCCGTTGCTTCAACCGTCGATGAGGCGCGATGGCGCGAGCAGCTCACCCACATCGCCGATTGGCAGCCGCAAACGCTGCCGGTGTCGGGGGCCGACGTCATCGCGCTGGGTATTCCCCAGGGGCCGCGGATCGGTGAGCTTCTCAGCGCCGTCGAAACCTGGTGGATGGGGCGGGACTTCGCCGCCTCGCGCGAGGAGACTTTGACCGAGCTGCGCCGTCTGAGTTTGCTGCGTACCCCCACCCCTCGCGTTAGCGAATGAGTTCGTTGCGGTAGTTATTGGAATTACAGCAAGCGGAGCTGTCCCCGCGCCTCCCCACAAGGGGGAGGGGGGTAGATCGGCGTTCAGCGCGCGGTGCAAAGCCCTCCCCCTTGTGGGGAGGGTGGGGTGGGGGGGTAGCGACCACGAGGGACCCCAGGCCAGGCATATAAAGCGACCGTTCCCCGGCAAGGCACCGAACGTTGAGAATAGAGATGAGCCTGACCCCAAAAACGATAGCGGCCCTGCAGGGGAACAGGGCCGCTTCTCGATGGGACCTTAGAGGGGGGATCCAGGGTCCTTTTTGGTCACGCGGTCCGGACTTGAGGGGGTCACGTCCGGAGCGCTGACGGTAAGGAAACTCTACTCCCCGCACCCTTACAGAACCATTGTGGCGGTGTGAACTTGTTGTAATCCACAATGCCACGTTGTCCGTCTTGCAAGGGCGACCTAAAGCATTGTTTTTCCAAATAAAAAGCCGGTTTGTCGAAGTGCCTCGGTCAGCACGATCGCAGCCGCCGTTGTTACGTTCAGTGATCGCATCTCGGCCGCGATGGGGATTCGCACCGCGGCATCTGCGGCCAGGCGCACGTCTTCGGGGACCCCTCGGCTTTCCCGGCCGAGCATCAGGGTGTCGCCAGGCTGGAAGGAAAAGTCGGTGTAAGGCACAGATCCAAGGGTTGACAGCAGGATCAGCCGCGCCCCAGGCACGGCCCGCAAGTCCCGCAGGTAATGCTCCCACGACGCATGACGGGCGATATCGCACGCGCCGCCATAATCCATGGCCGCCCGCTTTAACTTCTTATCGTCCAGCGGGAACCCGCAGGGCTCGATGATATCCACCGGCACCCGGAAACAGGCCCCAAGGCGCAGCATTGCCCCAGCGTTTTGTGGAATATCGGGCTGATACAAAGCCAGTCGCATCGGGTCTCTAAAGCCTCTTAACGTTCACAAAAGGGCGCCGGCAGGCAGGCCGCGCGCGCCGGATTTTGGTGGACAATTCAATCCGTTATCCGGCAATGCAGGCATCGAACCACGGCCCTTTTCAATGCCGGCTTTTTATTCTATACCCCGATCCCTGAAAACCCTTGTGCTTCCGCCGGTTGGGGCCGGTCATGGGAGCATCGGGGGACAATGGTTCACCCACCGTGGACGCCTTATTCGGCAGTGGAGCCGGACGGGGCAGGGGTCACTGCGGTGCGGATAAGGGCCGTTGGGGGTCTAGGAAGGAATTATCATATGGCGAATACGGCACATGCTCATGCTGCCGCAGCGCAGGGCGAGACCCGGCGCGACTTTCTGTTGCACTCGACGATTGCCGTTGGAGCCGTAGGCTCGGCGATGATGGTCTGGCCGCTGATTCACAGCATGAATCCCGCGGCCGACACCCTGTCGATGTCGACCACCGAGTTTAATATCTCCGGGATCGCAGAAGGCTCGGGCATCACCGTCGTCTGGCGCGGCAAACCGGTGTTCGTACGCCACCGCACCGGGGCTGAAATCGAGCAGGCGAAGAAGGACGACGCCGCCGATCTGCGCGACGCCCAGGCCGACGCCGCGCGCGCCCAGAAGCCCGAATACCTGGTTGTGGTCGGGATTTGCACGCACCTTGGTTGCATCCCGCTCGGCATGAAAGCCACGGAGCCGCGCGGCGACTTCGGCGGCTTCTTCTGCCCGTGCCACGGTTCACATTATGACACCTCTGGCCGCATTCGCCTCGGACCTGCGCCGCTGAACCTTGCGGTTCCGCCGTATCAGTATCTTAGCGATACCACCGTGCGGATCGGTTAAGGGGAAACGGACACATGACTGAGAAATCACGCCTCCTCAAAGCCTGGGAATGGCACGAACAGCGCCTTCCCATCGGCCATTTCCTCGATCACTCGCTGGGCTCGAAGTATCCCGCCCCGCGTAACCTGAACTACTGGTGGAATTTCGGTTCGCTGGCCCTGTTCATGCTGGTGACGATGATCATCACCGGCATCTTCCTGGCCATGAACTACACCGCGCACGTCACGATGGCGTTCAGCAGCGTCGAGCGCATCATGCGCGACGTGAACAACGGCTGGCTCATCCGCTACATGCACGCCAACGGCGCGTCGTTCTTCTTTATCGTCGTCTACATCCACATTTTCCGCGGTCTGTATTACGGCTCGTATAAGCCGCCGCGCGAAGTCCTGTGGTGGATGGGCGTCATCATCTATCTCCTCATGA
>CANJEU010000164.1 GCA_947473445.1 Fidelibacterota bacterium
CCTTCAGCTACTAGGATCGAGGACATGGCGGCGAAGAAAAAGGCGAAAGCTAAAAGCAAAGTGAAGCGTAAAGCGCCGGCGAAGACCACGTCCGCCAAAAGCGCCTCAAAGTTCACGCGCAAGTTCAAATCGCTCGCCGAAGTCCGCGCCGCCATCGACGCGATGGACAAGAAGATGGTCCCGCTGCTGTGCGAGCGTCTCTATTACGTCACCCAGGCGGCCCAATTCAAACCGTCGGTTAAAGGCGTCGTTGTGCAGTGGCGTGTCGAGGAAGTGGTCGAGAACGCCAAGCGTCTGGCCAAGCCCTTCGGCGCGAACGCGCAAACCATCGAGGCGATCTACCGCGTGCTGATCGACGCCTCGACGCTCGACGAACAGCAGCGCTGGCGCGATCTGCACGCCCGTACCAAGTAAACTAATACCGGGCCGCAAGCGCGCGCGGCGCGGTCGATCGCCAGCTCGTCCTGGCTGATGAGATGTTCCACCACCGTGGTCAATAGCCAAGCCCGGAACAAATTGCCGCGCTGGCCTGTTGCACAAAGCTCCCGAACCGGGGAAAGCTTGTCCGAAGTGGTGAGGGCTCGACATGACGCAGACGAAACAGGCCGCGATTCGCAAAATTGGCGTGCTCACCAGCGGTGGTGATTGCGCCGGACTGAATGCCGTCATCCGCGCCGTGACGGACGCCGCTGTCGGCCGCGGCTGGGAGGTCGTCGGCCTGCTTAACGGCCACCTCGGCCTCCTCAGCACGCCGCCCGACATCCTGCCGCTCACGGCCGATACGGTACGCGGCGATCTGCTGCGCGCTGGCGGCACCATCCTTGGCACCACCACCAAAGGCGATCCGTTCAAGTTCCCGGCCGAGGACGGCACCACCTCCGACCGCTCCGAGCACGTGCGCGCGGCCATCCGCGAGCTGGGCCTGGAAGCCCTCGTGGTCATCGGCGGGGACGGCAGCATGCGCCTGTTCGACCGCTTGCTGGAGGGCGTCGGCATTCCCTGGGTGGGCGTTCCCAAGACCATCGACAACGACGTGCCGGGCACCGAGTTCGCCGTCGGCTTCTTTACCGCTGTCGAGATCGTCGGCCAGTCGCTCGACCGGCTCGCCTCCCACGCCGCCAGCCACCGCCGCATCATGGTGCTCGAGGTCATGGGCCGCGATTCGGGTTTCATCGCCTTGTTCGGCGGCATCGCCGGCGGCGCCGACGTGATCCTGATGCCCGAGTTTCCCTACGACCTCGAAGCGGTGGCCGCGCACGTCCGTAAGATCACCCACGACTGGCCGAGCCCGGTGCTGGTGGTGGTGGCCGAGGGCGTCGAGAAGCCCGCTGGCGAGCGTCGTAAGGGCAACGTGGGGCTCGCCATCGCCAACAGCCTGCAGAACCTCACCGGCTTTGACGCCCGCTGCACCGTGCTCGGGCACGTCCAGCGCGGCGGGACGCCGGCGATGTTCGACCGGCTACTCGGCTCGGCCATGGGCGCGCGCGCGGTCAGCGTGCTCGCCTCGGGTCAAAACCGGCGCATGGTGGCCTGGCAGGGCGGGCTGGTGACGGACGTGCCGCTCGCGGACGTGGTCACGGGCCCGCGCTTCGTGGCCAAGGACAGCCAACTCATCCGCACCGCGCGGCGCCTGGGCACCTACGTCGGCGAGTTCTGAAGAAGGTTACGTGGAGGCTAAGCGGGCGGCGCTTGGTTCACCGCCGCCATGATCGCCCCGATAAGCGCGCCGCTCAGCAAGACGACGGTCGCGATAAAGCCCATGCCAAATCCCAGGCTCCGGTTGGCGCCGGCGGCGTAACGCACGGCATAGATCACCCGCCCCACGGGCCACAGCGCGCCGATCAGCGCGGCGGGCGAATCGCCCCACGCGGCGGCGAACAAGACCAGCGACGGGGCAAAAAGGGCAAGCTGCTCGAGCGTGTTGGCCTGGACGCGCACGGCGCGCTCGAACTCCACGGGGCCGGTCATGGCCGGCGCGGCGACCTTGTATTTTCCGCGCGCGCCGCCGACGCGCAACGTCACCCACGAATAAACAAGAAGCCCTAAACACAGGACTATTGAGGTGTACGGATAGTTCGCGATCATGGCTGTGTCCCCGGAGCGGTCGGCGCGCAGCGCGCCGCGTCGCGCGCCACATTGGCGCCACAGACTGTCGGGCGCGCGCGCCGCAGAGTCAAAAAAAATACGCCGGGGGAGATTTCTTCTTGATTTCCCCCACAGAAAGCGTAAATGCCAATTCAGACGTTACGCGCACGTGCCTAAAGCAACTCGCCGTTAAGCAACGACGTAAGCGTCCTTTACTTGGTTGGACCCGTTTTTTTCGTCTGATTGATAAAGGAGGCCGTGCATGCCCCTACCGACACCCGATAAGCGTCCGCGACAAGCTGCCTGCGTTCCGGCGGCTCTCGTACATTGCCGGCATATCGCCTGGGACGGCCACGATCTCGTGGTCATTTCCAGGTTCGACGTGATCCGGGGTTGAGACTTCAATCCTGACAATCGATTGGTCCTAGAGGCGTAAAGCTTCCGGGAACTGAGGATATTTGTGCCGCTGAAAGCGGCCATGCTGGAAAGTAATGAGTGAAATGTACGAGCAGAAGTCGCGAAATAGCGTTGCAAATCTGATCACCGCCGATGCTCCGGAGCACCTCTACCGCTCCGTTGACGACGTCGCCAAGCGCCTCAAGCCCGAAGCGCCGGTGCAGTGCATTTTCCCCGCCTCCGTCCGCAGCCAGGCCGACCGCTTCGTCAGCCAGTTCCCGGGCAAGGTCCTTTACGCCGTGAAGTGCAATCCGGGCGTGGACTTCCTGCGCCATATGTTTGCCGCCGGCGTGCGCCAGTTCGACGTGGCGTCCATGGACGAAGTGCGCCTCATCAAAGGCCTCTTTGGCAAAAGCGCGCAGCTCCACTTCATGCATCCGGTCAAAAGCCGCGAAGCCATCCGCCTCGCCTACAAAATGGGCGTGCGGACCTTCTCGCTCGATACCGCCGGCGAGCTGCTCAAAATCCTCGAAGAGACCAAGAGCGCGAAGGACCTCAACCTGTTCATTCGCCTGGCCGTCACCGGCAACGGTTCGGCCGCCTACGATCTCTCGGGCAAGTTTGGCGCGGCGCCGTCCACGGCGGCCGACCTGCTCCGTCACGCCCGCAAGGTCGCCCATAAGATCGGCGTCTGCTTCCACGTGGGTTCCCAGTGCATGGACCCGGCGGCCTACAAGCTCGCCATCGCCCGTGCCATCGAAGTCGTTGCCAAGGCCAAAGTGAAGCTCGACGTCCTCGACGTCGGCGGCGGCTTCCCGGCGACCTACCCGAACATGACCCCGCCGGACCTGGAAAAGTACTTCGCCGCGATCACCGAAGCCTCTGCCCCGATGGTCGAGCAGGGCGCCGAACTGTGGTGCGAACCGGGCCGTGCGATGGTCGCGGCCGGCGGCGCCATGCTCGTGCGCGTCACCCTGCGCAAGGGCCGCCGCCTCTATATCAACGACGGCACCTACGGCAGCCTGTTCGACGCCGGGGCCCTCAACTGGCGCTTCCCGGTCCGTCTGGTGCGCCCGATGTCGCGCCTGGGCAAGAACTCGAACGCCCCCAACACCCGGACCCCGTCCGAGAAGCTGGTCGGCTTCACCTTCTACGGCCCGACCTGCGACAACCTGGACAAGATGAAGGGCCCGTTCCTTCTCCCGGAAGACACCCAGGAAGGCGATTGGATCGAAATCGGCATGCTGGGCGCCTACGGCTCCACCATGCAGACCCGCTTCAACGGCTTCCATTCGTCCGCGATTGCCACCGTCTGGCCGGAAGCCGCGCCGTTCGCCACCGAGCGTCCGCGCCGCGGTGTCCAGCTCCGGGTGGTCCCCCGCGGCATGGGCGATGCGTCCTCCAATATGTGGATGGACACCTCCAGCCGGGGTTCGTCGCGTGAATTGTCCGCGGACGGTAACGCTCCTGCGGAATCGCTTGAGCTAAAGTAGACTCCGTTCCACTTTGTACTTCTGGGGGGCGGCGATTTGCCGCCCCTTCACTTTGCCTTCAACAAAGGATGGCTCTCCATGGCTGCGTCCAAAAAATCCTCGAAAAAATCCAAGTCGAAAGCCCCGCCGGCCGTGGGCTCCAAGAAGGGCAACAACCGCAAGGCCATGCTTCTGTCGAAGCCTGTCGAGCATATCGACATGACTTCGTTCGACGCGCGCCCGATCATCGATGCGATGCGCAAGATGTCGTTCACCTCGCGCGACACCGCGCGCGCGGCCGAAATCTTCAACATGATGCTCGCCGACCAGAAGTGCTCGGTGGTGCTGACGCTCGCCGGCTCCACCTCGGCCGGCGGCTGCATGCAGGTTTACGCCGACATGGTGAAGTACGGCATGGTCGACGCTATCGTCGCGACCGGCGCGTCCATCGTCGATATGGACTTCTTCGAAGCCCTTGGTTTCCGTCATTACCAGGGCTCGCAGTTCAACGACGATAAGGACCTGCGCGACCTTTACATCGACCGCATCTACGACACCTACATCGACGAAGAAGAACTGCAGACCACCGACCATACCATCGGCGAAATCGCCGACGGCATGAAGGCCGGTCCGTATTCGAGCCGCGCCTTCATCAAGGAAATGGGCCGCTGGCTGAAGACCCGTAAGAACCGCAAGAAGGGCTCGCTCATCGAGACCTGCTACGATCACGACGTGCCCATCTTCTGCCCGGCCTTCACCGACAGTTCGGCGGGTTTCGGCCTTGTGCTCCACCAGGTGCGCAAGCCGAACGATCACATCACCATCGACAGCATCGCCGACTTCCGCGAGTTGACTGACGTGAAGATCAAAGCCGGCGGCACGGGCCTGTTCATGATCGGCGGCGGCGTGCCGAAGAACTTCATGCAGGACACGGTCGTCTGCGCCGAGGTGCTCGGCATCGAAGCTGAAATGCACAAATACGCCGTCCAGATCACGGTGGCCGACGTGCGCGACGGCGCCTGCTCGTCCTCCACCCTCAAGGAAGCCAATTCCTGGGGTAAGGTCGACAGCTCCATCGAACAGATGGTCTTCGCCGAAGCCACCAGCGTCGTCCCGCTGATCGGCTCGGACGCCTTCCACCGCGGTCACTGGAAGAAGCGCAAAGCCCGCAAGTTCTCGAAGATCTTCAAGGACTAGGCTTTACGCCATATCGAATGAGAAAGGGCGGCCCCGGAAACGTGGCCGCCCTTTTTGTTTGGTCAAAAGATAAGGGCGCGCCGTCACCGGCGCGCCCTCTTGTCGCGGAGGAGTGTGGGTCGCGATAGCATCTACTCCGCGGCGTTCCTTTAGGTCCGGCCCTAGGTCCGACCCACTTAAGTCCGACCGGGCATATTCACTTCGCCCGCGCCGAACACATCGAAGTCGTGGCGCGCGGGGCGGGTCAGCAGATCGACTTTACCCGCGCCCATGATCGTCACGTCGGCGTTGTCCTGGGGTGAGGCTTCAGCGCTGCCGGCGCCGGTGATGGTCACGCCCAAGCGCTTGGTGGTGAGCTTGCCGAGGTGCGCGTCCCCTGCGCCCGCAATCGTCAGGTCCAGTTCGGAC
>CANJEU010000165.1 GCA_947473445.1 Fidelibacterota bacterium
AATCCAAGGCAAATCATGACCCCGACAGATTTCGATGCCGTCCTTACCACCCAGGCCGGGTTCCGGTTTCCCGTGCGCCCCGCGGGCGCGGATGATGGCGCCACGATCAAGGAGTTCTTCAACCACGTCAGCAAGACCGATCTGCGTTTCCGTTTTCTCTCGGGCACTCCCGAGGTTTCGCCGCCTCAGATTTCGATGCTCACGCACCCCAATCACACGACCACCGAGAGTTTCCTTGTCTTCACCGAAGACGGGGCGACGATGGTTGCCACCGGCATGCTCGCCTGCGACGACGCGCTTGATCACGGCGAGGTCGCCATCACGATCCGCGAGGATCACAAGCATAAGGGCATCGGCTGGGCCCTCTTGGCGCATATCGCGCGCCTTGCTGAGACGAAGGGACTGCGCGTCCTTGAATCCGTCGAGAGCCGCGAGAATCACGATGCGATCGAGCTCGAGCGCGACATGGGGTTCGTGGCTCGCCCGTACCCGGGAGACTCGACGCTGGTGCTTCTCAGCCGCGCGATCAATCCGCTCTAGTGCACGCCCAACCACGTGCTGCGCGGACTAACCCGGTTTATGCGCCGCGCCCGCGTCTCATTTGTCGCTTAAGGGGTGATTCGTCAGAGGTTGCCTTATTGTCTAAGCATGACTTACGGCGGAAAACCGGCCGCCGACGGGGCCCGAGTGTGCAATTTCGTACAGTGCGGATATATGCCTGAAAGGCCGTTGCGCGTGGTAGGTTGTGCTTCGCGGCGCCCTTGCAACGACGCCACTGATCTCCCGAGGATGGCTCCCGCCCCGCGAGCCTTCGGCTAAATTACAAGGGGAAGCCATGGCTCCCCATTCAGCGCCTTTTGTCGCAAACACATTGGCGCTCGCGATCGTCAAGTCTTCGGCCGCCCCCGTTCTGCTTCTTGATGGCAGTTTGACGGCGCTTGCGGCCAGCACGTCCTTTTGCCGGACGTTTCAATTGCAGGCCAACGCCATCGTAAACCGGCCCCTGGCGCACATCGGCGCCGGCGAGTGGAACGTTCCCCAGCTTGACGCCCTGCTCAAAGCCACGAGTTCGGGATTCTCGAGTATCCAGGATTACGAAATGGATTTCGCCCGGAAGGGCAAACCGCTGCGTAGGCTCATGATCAACGCGACAAAACTAGATTACGCCGACGGTGATGAGGTCCGGATCATTCTGACCACGGTGGATGTCACAGATGCGCGCGCCGCCGAAAAACAAAAAAAGTCACTGCTTCGCGATAAAGATGTTTTGCTGCAGGAAATTCATCACCGCGTCGCAAACAGCCTGCAGATCATCGCCAGCGTTCTGATGCAAAACGCCCGAACGGTTCAATCCGAAGAAACACGTGAGCACCTCACCAACGCGCATCAACGCGTGATGTCGGTGGCGGCTCTTGAAAAGCAGCTCGCCGCTTCAGGCCTCGAGGATGTGGGGATGAGAACCTATCTCACCAACCGTTGCCAGAGCATCGGCGCTTCGATGATCTCCGATCCGGGCAAATTCGCGCTCACCGTGCGCGCTGATGAAGGCACCCTTCCCGCCGCCACCTCTGTGAGCGTCGGGCTCATCGTGACCGAACTCGTCATCAACGCTTTGAAGCATGCCTTCACCGGTCGGGACTCCGGTCAGATATTGGTCGGGTATCATTCGACAGGTGCGAGTTGGACTCTGTCGGTGACGGATAACGGCATCGGAATGCTAACGGGCCCCGATGCAAAGAAAGGGGGCCTGGGCACCAGCATCGTCCAGGCGCTCACGGCACAACTGGACGCAAGCATTGAACTTTCCGATGCCGACCCGGGCACGGCGGTCACAGTCAGCCATGTCGAAAACGCACCGGGAGAGCCTGCCGGTGGCGTGGCAGCTGTTTAGACGGCGACTTGCCCCCGCACATTTCCGATTTTTTGAATCATTAAATTCGCAGGCCGCGCGAAGATCGCTCGACGTAAAATCTAGCGACGCGCACTCTTATGCGTGCGCATCTAGCCTACGCGCACGCGTTCTTTGACATTGTGAACAGCGATACACTTTGCGCGCGGCCGGCGCGGCACGGCCGCCGCGCGCGTGTTTCTGCGGCGCCGCTCAGCAACTGTAGCAAGTGTCGCAAAGTGTCGCACGCGTCCGGTTTTAATCTAACCCTCTGCCGAGCTTCACGAATTCGCAAAGTGTCGCATGTCGCAAGTGTCGCAGAACTGCGGCGCAGCCCCTACTTACTCGCTCCGTCGTAAGGCATGCGCGCGATGGTCGTCAGGTCGACACCCTCTAAACACCGCACATTGATCGCGGCGATTTCATTGCCCTTCGGGTCGGCGCCATCGCCGAACGGCGCGCAGCCGCAGCGCAGGCAGAAGTGGTGCTGGATCACGTGTTTGTTGAACGTGTAGGTCGCGATGTGATGCTCGGGCGTGGCATGAGTCACTTTATCGCGGGGCACGAACCACAGCAAAAAGCCCTTGCGGCTGCAGTGCGAGCAGTTGCACTCGATCACCGGCCCTTTGATGACAGCATCCACCTCGAACTTCACGTCGCCGCAATGGCAGCTGCCCTTCATCATGGTCGTATTCCTTCTTTTGCGCGGCATCGGCACGGTCGTCTGACGGCCGGGTCCTGCGCGAAATTATCGTTTAATTGACGCCTCGTAGCGCGCGACGAAGTCTTCGACGGAGAGTGAGGCGATCGCCTCGCCGATCACGTCGAGCGGGAGATCTTCAAGCGTTTTGAAGCGAACGCAGGATTTACCCATATCAAGTTTCTTGCCGCGCGTCTTGAATTCACGCGTCAGCCGCGCTGCATCCTTCGGCTCCATGTAGCAGCCGAAGAGATACAGCGACATATGTCCCTTCTGCGACGCGAGGCTAGCATAGGGAAGCGGAACGGATTTCCCGGTGTGGTAGCCGGCCGGATACAGCTTCAAAGGCACCACATACCCGATCATGCCGTACTGCATCGTCTCGGCATAACCTTTGGGAAGGTGTGCCCTGATCGCCTTTCGCACAGCGCTCAAGGCCTTGTTGCGCTCAGGCGGCAGCGACTTCAGGTAAGCGGCGACGGTCGTTGCTTTGCTCTGCATGCCGCCGCTCCCGCAGCCTAACGCACGATCGGCTTGAACTTGATCCGGTGCGGCTCCACCGCCTCGGCGCCCAGCCGGCGCTTCTTGTCTTCTTCATAGTCCTGGAAATTCCCCTCGAACCATTCCACATGGGAATCGCCCTCGAAGGCCAGGATATGGGTGGCGATGCGGTCAAGGAACCAGCGATCGTGCGAGATCACCACCGCGCAGCCGGCGAACTCAAGCAAGGCGACTTCAAGCGCACGCAGCGTATCGACGTCCAGATCGTTGGTCGGTTCGTCGAGCAGGATGACGTTGGCGCCGGTCTTGAGCATTTTGGCCAGGTGCACGCGGTTGCGTTCACCGCCTGAAAGCTGACCCACCTTCTTCTGCTGGTCCGAGCCTTTGAAGTTGAATCGCCCCACGTAGGCGCGCGCGGCAACCGAGTGTTTGCCCAGTTTGATTTCCGTCTGGCCTTGCGCGATTTCGTCGAACACCGTCGCGTCAGCCTTCAGGCTATCGCGCGATTGGTCGACGTAACCGAGCTTTACCGTTTCGCCGATCTTGAGCGTGCCTTTATCAGGCTTTTCCTGGCCGGTGATCATGCGGAACAGCGTGGTTTTCCCCGCGCCGTTCGGGCCGATGACACCGACGATGCCGCCCGGCGGCAGGCTGAAGGTCAGGTTATCGATCAACAACCGGTCGCCGTAGGACTTCGAAAGTCCCGTGGCCTCGAGCACCGTGCCGCCAAGGCGCGTGTCGGTCGGGATGATGATCTGCATCGCCTCGGGCGATTGCTCGGCCGCGCCGGCCACCAACGCCTCGAAGGCCGCAACGCGCGCTTTGCTCTTGGTGCGGCGGGCTTGCGGGGTCTGGCTCATCCATTCCATTTCGCGGTCGATGGTGCGGGCGCGCGAGGCTTCCTGGGCTTCTTCCAGTTCCAGGCGCCGCTTCTTTGCGCGCAGCCAGCTGGTGTAATTGCCTTCGTGCGGGATGCCCCGGCCGTGTTCGAGCTCCAGGATCCAGCCGGTGACATTGTCGAGGAAGTAACGATCGTGGGTCACGGCGACGACGGTGCCGGGATATTCTTCCAGGAAGCGTTCGAGCCAGGAGACCGATTCCGCATCCAAGTGGTTGGTCGGTTCGTCGAGCAGCAACATATCAGGCTGCGACAGCAGCAGGCGGCACAGGGCCACGCGGCGGCGTTCACCACCCGAGAGCTTGGTGACGTTGGCGTCCGGCGGCGGGCAGCGCAGCGCATCCATGGCGATTTCGCACTTCCGCTGCAGGTCCCAGCCGCTGGCGGCATCGATCTTTTCCTGCAGATCCGCCTGCTCAGCGATGGCGGCGTTCATTTGGTCGTCGGTCAGTTCGGTGGCAAAACTCGCGCTCACTTCCTCGAAGCGGTCGAGCAGGCTCTTCACGCCGGCCACGCCGTCCATGACGTTGCCCAGCACGTCTTTGGCCGGATCGAGGTGGGGCTCCTGCGCAAGGTAGCCCACCTTGGCGCCGTCGGCCGCCCAGGCTTCCCCGCTAAAGTCCTTATCGATCCCGGCCATGATGCGCATGAGGGTAGATTTGCCCGAGCCGTTTGCGCCCAGAACCCCAATTTTCGCCCCTGGCAGGAACGAGAGCCACACGTCCTTCACGACATCGCGGCCACCGGGGTAGGTCTTGGAAAGACCCTTCATGACATAGATATATTGATGGGCCATACGGGCGGAGGTCCTTGGAGCGAAGGAAAAAGGGGAGAGCCCGGCTTTTACCCAATAAACGCCGGGCTAACAATGGCCCGAATCGGCGGGAGTTTTGCCTGCGTTTTTCCTGCGGGAACCACAAGTTGCAGGCCCAAAACGAGCCGAGCCACCGCGCGGCGCATACGGAAGCGGGGAATCAGCCGATACCGGCCTTTCTGGAGTGATTGAGGCAATCGGGACACTTTTGTCACTGGCGCTGGGGCCACGTTCGGGCAAAATTGCCCCCGGGAACACAGGAAAAGACGATGCCTGCTTCTAACCGGCACGCGCCGAATCTACTCTCGATCGTGCTGCCGTTTTTCAACGAAGCCGCATCGGTCGACACCCTCATGACGCGGCTGCTTGGCGTGCTCGACAGCCAGCCGCTGCCCTACGAAATCATTTGTGTCGACGACGGCAGCAGCGACAACACATGGCTGCACCTTGGCGCCTGGCGCGAACGCTGCGACAGCGTGACGCTCATCGGCCTCTCGCGCAACTTCGGCAAAGAGATCGCGATCACCGCCGGCCTCGATGCGGCCGAGGGCGACTGCACGATCATCATGGATTCGGATCTTCAGCACCCCCCCGAAGTCATCGCCGAGATGATTGCGAAATGGACGGAAGGATTTGATGTCGTCACCGGCGTGCGCCGCGACCGCTCCAGCGACGGGTTTCTCCGCCGCACGCTGACGAAACTGTTCTATCGCTCCTTCAATGCGGTTTCACAGACGCCCATCACG
>CANJEU010000166.1 GCA_947473445.1 Fidelibacterota bacterium
GCGATCGATGCGACCGAAGTCGCCGCCGAGACGGTGGTGGCCGAAGTTGAAGCCGTCGTGACGGATGTTGCGGCGATCGATGCGACCGTGAAAACCGCCGAAACCGTGGTAGATGTGAAAGCAGCTGTGCAAACGACCGTGCAAACCACCGAGAAAGTGGTCGCGCCGGAAGCCGTGGTGAAAGATCCCGCCCGCGTGCAGCAGGCGATCAGCGCTTACGCGCCCGCCCAGGAAACCGAAGAACTCGCCGCTGTCGCGGTGGAAACCGATGTGGCCGCCACCGAAACAAAGGTCGCGACGAAGGATAATGCCGCCAAGACGCTTGAAGTGCGTTCGGCCGCCGCGCAGGAACAGGCCAACAATCTCGCTCGCCTGCTCGGCAGCGAAAACCGCATCCAGGTGCAGGTGAACGTGAACGCCGCGCAGACCGCCAAGCAGACGGTGGCGGATGTATCGATTTACAATATTTACGCCGGCTACAGCGCCGCTGACGCCATCTCGCTCGCCAACGGCCAGTTCGGCCAGGCCGAAGAGCTTCCCGCGCAGCCGCAGCCTCAGGCGCAAGTTCAGCCGAGCGCGCCGCGTGCAATGGAAAGCTTGGCGCAGGTGGCCGGGCAAGCTCAGGCGCAGGCGCCTCTTCCGGCATCATCCAACGCCGCATCCCCCCAGGCCACACGCGCTGACGCCGCATCGACGCTGTCGACGCTGACGGTTCAGGCGAGCGCCTCTTCGGGCGGCGCCTCCAATGCAAATCTCGGCTTCAGCGCCTTTGCGCAAGGGGGCCAGTCGAACGCGACCGGCCAGGCACAACAGGCCGCCCCCGCCAATCCGACAGATCGCCCGGCCGCCACAGCGCAGCTTGTGATCGACCAGATCAAAGTGAATATCACCAAGGCCGCCAAAGCCGGCCTTGACCGCGTCACCATCCAGCTGAAGCCGGTTGAACTCGGCCGCATCGAGATCAAACTCGAAATGAGCGAAGACCATAAAGTGCGCGTCACCGTGACCGCGGACAGCAGAAACACGCTTTCCCTGCTGCAGACCGACGCGCGCGCGCTTGAGCGGACATTGAACGACGCGGGCCTGCGCACGGATGCAAACAACCTGCATTTCAATCTGCGCAGCGATACCGACGCCCAATCCACCGATGGCCAGAACGGCCGCGGCACGGGCAAACAAGGCGCCGACGGGCATGCCGAAGCGGCGGGCGAAACGGACGACATCAATTACGACTACGCAGCCGCGGCGAATGTGCGCGGCGGCGTGGACACATTTGCTTAAGCGAGCAAGGACCGGAATACGGCCATGGCAATTAGCGGCATCACCTCTCCGAATGTGGCGGTCAATCAAGTCACCACATCGAAGAACAAGCTGGCGAAGGACCTTAACTCCTTCCTCACCCTGTTGACGTCACAGCTGAAGAACCAAGATCCGCTGTCGCCGATGGATTCGTCCGAGTTCACTAACCAGCTCGTCGAATTCGCTCAGGTCGAACAGCAGATCAGCATGAACGACAACCTGACCAACCTGATCGGTCTGACCAATCAGAGCATCGTCTCGAGCGCCGTGAGCTACATCGGCAAGACCATCGAAGGCGAAAGCAACCAGGCCCCGCTGCAGGACGGAAAACTGAAGGCGGCCTATGGCCTGGAAGCGGACGCGGACGACGTGACGGTCGTGGTGCGCAACGACGCGGGCGATATCATCTACTCGCGGACGATCGACCAGGCCGACGGCAAGTCCAAAGGCGTGCACGCATTCGAGTGGGACGGCAAGGACGCCAACGGCAACCAGCTGCCCGACGGTCCTTACACCCTGTCGGTGACGGCGCAGACCAACGACGATACGCCGGTGGGAAACTACGTCACCGCCTTCGGGCGCGTGACGGGCGTGACTTCGATCAACGGTGCGACCGTGCTTTTGATCGGCAAAGTCGGAATTCCCGTGAATTCCGTGCTGTCGGTGACCTAGGCGGATGAGCCGTAAACGAGCGTAAATTAGCGAAAAATTAGATTACGCGAAGTAAGAAATAAACCAGGCCGGTACCAGTGCACAATTAGCGGGAAACCCTTTTGTGACAAGCCAGAAACGGCCAAAATTAAGGAGATGTGAGATGTCGCTGTTCGGTGCATTGTTTGCGGGTGTTTCGGGATTGCGATCGCAATCGGTCGCTATGAGCGCGATAGCTGACAACGTGACCAACGTGAATACGATTGGTTACAAGGGCACGCAGGTGAACTTCAAAACCTTGATGACCGTGGAGACGTCGCTGACCCAGTACACAGGGGTCGGGGTCCAGTCGTCCCCGCGTCAGAACGTAGACATTCAGGGCCTCCTGCAGGCGACCACATCTTCAACCGACGTCGCCATCTCTGGTTCAGGCTTCTTCGTCACTAGCTCTGTCGCGGATGTCGGCAGCAACGACCTTTTCACCTACACCCGTGCTGGCCAGTTCAAAGTCGATAATGCAGGCTATCTGCAGAACGTAGGCGGCGGCTACATGCAGGGCTGGCCCCTAACGTTCTACGACGGCTCGCAGACGGCCAGTACAGTGGAATCAGGCAATGACATCTTCATGAAGGCTTATATTCAGGAAAACGGCGATAAGCTAATTATCAATGATAATGTCATCGACAACAGTAATCTGCGTCCGTTGAATCTAAATACCATCGGCGGCTTGGCCGCGCCAACCACATCAATGGCGTTGGGCGCGAATCTGCCAGCTCAGGCCAACATCAATCATAATGAGCGTGTCAGCGCGCTGATCTTCGATAGCTTGGGCAACCCACACAACCTCAGCTACAACTTCACCAAGACTGCTGCGAACGAATGGGCCTCAACTATTGAACAGCCCGCACAGTCGGCCGTCGTGACCCAGAAGACACAGAAGGGTGAGGTTTACTACGCCGGGGGTCGTATCGACTTTATGAGTGAGGCGCAGTTACCGATCAGTGGAAACCTGATTTTCCAGGTGCACGGCACCGACTTCCAGATTTTGCTCAACAATGACCCGTCGGCGGTTGACGATGACTTGACGACAGTCGCTACCGCGGACCGCACCATGAGCCAAGTGCTCGATGAACTTGCTCAAGTCATTAACGCGAATATGATTGCCGCGTACGGCGGCGCAGGCATTGGCGACGCTCCTACCGTGCCGGGCAATTGGGCGCGCCGCATCTCGGGCGAAAATGGTATCACTTTCGACAACGTCTCGCCAACGCGGGCCATGACTTTCCAGGTCGACCCGGCCAATCCCATCAAAGATAACGCCGGCAAACAGATCGTTTATCAGAATATCTCGGCCGGCTATATCGTACCAGCTCTCGATAGTGGTGAAATAGATTCGGGCATCATCGGCGAAGTAACGCTCGCTTGGTACGATCTGTCTGGCAGCAACTATGATTCCGCCACTGGCGCCCCAGCCGCTCGGCCACAACGCGGCGCTTCCGCGGTGAAATTCGCCGGGCACGGCGTGCCTGCCGAATTCTTTGGCCGCCACCCCTCGGAAGCTCCTTCTCCCAAGTTTACAGTAGAAATCGTTTGGGCCAATGGCGCCGAGGATATGCGTGCCGAGAACATGCTAGAGGGCAATCCCCGCAGTCCGGCGATCGAGACCTTCTTCGGTAATTACCACACGCCAGACGGGCTTACCCAGATGTCGGGCGAATTCCAGCTAAACTCCCTGCAGCAAAATGGGGCTAAATTCGGCAACTTCTCCGGCGTGACAATTGGTGAGGACGGTATCGTCACCGCCCTGTTCGACAACGGTATCAGGCGTCCGGTGTTCATGATCCCGCTGGCGAGCTTCACCAATCCGAGCGGGCTGCAGTCTCTATCGGGCAACAGCTGGATCGAGAGTGACTTCTCGGGCTCTCCGATGCTGCGCGAAGCAGGCGGCGTCGGCAGCGGTTTCATCAACGCCGCAGCCCTCGAATCTTCTACGGTCGACCTAAGCACCGAGTTCACGCGCATGATAACGACTCAGCGTGCCTACTCGTCAGCCGCTAAAATCATCACAACTGCTGACGAAATGCTGAACGAACTGCTTAATATCAAGCGGTAGGTAAGAATTTAACAGCCCCCTTCACCCGGGGTAGCTGAAGACGGGAAGAGGTCCGGCGTGAGGATAGCCGGGCCCTTTTTCTGTTTTCACGTCTTTGCAAAACAAAAACGAACTAACGACCCCCTCCTAGCCTCCCCCTTTTGGGGAGAGGAAAAACTTCAGAGAGAGGCGCCCCCTCCTACCTTTTCGACACGTTCCGTTTGATTGCGCGGAACCTTGTCGCGTTGGGGATAGTTACACACGCATACGTTGATTAACCGCCACTCAGAAAAGCGATCATGAAACCCATTACCATCGTCGGCATCGTTCTTATTCTCGGAGGTGTTACCGCGCTCGTGTTCGGCGGCATCACCTATTCAAAAAACGGGGCGGTCCTTGATGTCCGTGGCCTCCAACTGGAGGCCACGACCAAGGAGAGCGTCCCGATCGCGCAGATTGCGGCGATCCTGGCGGCCGTTGCCGGCATCGGCCTTGTTGTGGTCGGCGCGCGCAGCAAGTCGTAAACCCGGCTTTGTCAGGTCAACGGATGAAACGTCGGGACAGGCTGAAAATGCCGTCCCGGCGTTTTTCTTTCAGAATCACAGACCGCTTTTAAAATCGAGTCCGAGATCGAGGCACGGGGCGGAGTGGGTGATCCAGCCGACGGAGAGAAGGTCGACGCCAGATTCCGCGATGGGACCGGCCGTTTCCGCCGTGATGGATCCCGAGGCTTCGGTGATTGCACGGCCTCGGACGCGAGCGACCGCTTCTTTGAGCTGCGCGGGATTCATATTGTCGAGCAGGACCTGGTCGACCCCGATCTCGAGGGCTTCGTCGAGCTGGGCGAGTGTGTCGACTTCCACTTCGAGCTTGGTGCCCTTGGCAACAGCGGCGCGCGCCGCCTGAATGGCCGCAGACACGCCGCCGGACGCGGCGATGTGGTTATCCTTGATCAGGATGGCGTCGAAAAGCCCCATGCGGTGATTGACGGCACCGCCGCACCGCACCGCGTATTTTTCAAGCGCGCGCAGGCCCGGCGTTGTCTTGCGCGTGCAGCAGATTCGCGCGCGTGTGTGCGCCACAGCGGCAACGAGCGCCGCGGTCGCCGTCGCGATGCCTGAGAGGTGGCCGAGGAAATTGAGCGCGACGCGTTCACCAATGAGGATCGACGCAGCGCTGCCCTCCAATTCCAACATGACTTCGCCGGGCGCGACCTTGGCACCGTCGCTGGACCGTTCGACGAGTCTCAAGTTTGGATCGACCAACTGGAATACGCGCAGCGCGATGGGAATGCCCGCGACCACGCCGGGCTTGCGCACAACGATAACGGCCGAGGCGCGGCGGTCGGGCGGCACCGTGGCCGCCGTGGTGATGTCACCGGCGGCGTCCAGGTCTTCGTCGAGCGCGCGATGAATGAGATCGTCGATACCCGCGCGGTCGGGAAGGACGTGCATCATGAAAGCACCGAACGGAGGCGAGGACGGCTTTAGGTCTTA